>CAMDCC010000176.1 GCA_945889545.1 Bifidobacterium breve
CCAGTCGGGGTGACCCGCAGGAAAGTGCCACAGAGAACAGACCGCCGATGGCGGGTCAGTCTCCGGAGTGATCCGCACAGGTAAGGGTGAAACGGTGCGGTAAGAGCGCACCAGCACCCGGGGTGACCCGGGTGGCTCGGCAAACCCCACCGGGAGCAAGGTCAGACAGGGAGAGTGCGGCCCGCACGCAGACACTCCCGGGTAGACCGCTAGATCCGGCAGGCAACTGCCGGGCGAGAGGGATGGCCGTCACCGACACGCAAGTGTCGGCACAGAATCCGGCGTACGGCCGACTCACCACCTTTTCCAGCCCTCACGAGGACGACACGGGTTCGGCGGAAGTGTGACGCAGAACCAATTCGTCGGGGACGTGAGCGCTGCTTGCTCAAGGCAGAGGTGACCGAATGCTGGATCGCGCTGTGTGGCAAATGTGCTGTTGCCAATCAACCGATCGCAATCGGGTCGGCGGGCATGCAGTAGCCGACTCATGTAGAGGCGTGACCTGCGCAGACGAACGTGACAGCACGGGGCGACACGAACCGGGGCCATTGCCAAAGGCTCGTGGGTCCTGGCGCCACCAGACTGGCTGGTCAGGGTCGTGACGTTAGAGGCCTCCGTCGCTGTGAGCAGCTCGTGAGTTGTCAGTTCGGCGGTGAGCGCGGCGAGCCCGGGTCGGGTTCGGGAGTTGACGGGCGGATGCTCGCGGCGGCATCAGCGTCGCGGAGAGCAGCCCGGAGAGCGCAGCGGCGAAGACGAGGAATGTCGCGACCGCGAAGGCGGCGTGGAACCCGCTGGAAACTCCGTTGTTAAGGGCCTGGTCGTTGGTGATTTCCCCGTTGAGGGTCTTGGTGCGGCTGATCCAGACGGTGGCGAGGGCGGCGACACCGAGCGCGGCAGCGACTTGTCGTTGCGCGGAGTAGATCGCGGAGGCGCGGCCCCTCAGGCCTCCTCGGCTGGGTACACCCGCCGCCCGCCGGACCAGGTCTCGAGCACCTGGGGCGGATCCGAGGTGAGATCGAGGATCGCGAGGTCGGCGAGCAGACCTGGGATCAGACGGCCGCGCTCGTCCTCCTGCCCGCCAGCGAGGGCCGCCCCGGCGGTGTACGCGTGCAGCCAGGTCTCGAGGTCGACCGCCTGGTCCGGCTCAAGGGAGATGCCGGTCGAGGTCGTGCGGATGGCGGCCTTCGTGGCGCACCACAACGGAGCGACGGGTGCACACGGTTCGTCGCTGGACGCCGCGAGCTGGACGCCTGCCTCCGCGAGACCCGCGAACGCCAGCCAATGGTGCTCGTCGAAACGCACACCTCCACTCTGGATGCCGACATGCTCGACAAACCCCGGTTGGACGACCGCGAACACTCCGAGCTGTGCCAATCGCCGCCAGTGCTCCGGTCCGGTGACGCCGGCATGCTCGATGCGGAATCGGTGATCGCGCTCGCCGAAGCGTCGTTGAGCCGCCTCAAAAACCCCGATTGCATGATCGACGCCAGTGTTGCCGATGGCATGGACCGCGATCCGGAAGTCCCGCTCGATCGCGTCGAACGCGCAGCGCTCGAGATCGTCCATGAGGAGCCCGTGATGGATCGGGTGACCGCCGACCATGGTGTCGAGCGCGATTGCCACGCCGCCGTCGGCGAAGAGTTTCATGGGGCCCACGCGGAATCGCGCGTCGCCTTCGCCCGTCGGCGGCCCCTCGAGGCGCGCCGTGTGGTCGTTGGTGAGCAGCGCCGCGGGATGGGGCAGCGCAAGGACCGACACGGGGAGTTGGCGTCGAGCCGCGAGTGAGCGGTAGGTCTGCTCGGCGGCGGGGGAGCATGCTGCGTCGTGCACAGCGGTGATGCCATCGCGCCAGAGCGAGCGGGCATGTGCCGCGATGTTCTCGCCCCAACGTTCGGGATCTGCGTAGGCGGCGAGGGAGCGCGCGTGTGCCTCGCTCCACGCACGCTCGACGAGCAAACCGGTGGGGGCACCGCCTGGTGCATGGACGATCTCGCCGCCCGGTGGATCCTCGGCCGACCGTCCAATGCCCAGCTCGTCTAGCCCGGCGGAACTCACCACGCACTGGTGCAGCGTCGCGTGCACGAGGATGACCGGTCGGTCTATGCCCGCTGCGTCGAGTTCGTGCCGCGTCGGCGCGAAGGGCCAGGTGTCGTCCCAACCTCTCAGGCGCACCCATTCGACGTCGGGCTCGGCCCGCGCCTGCTCTCGGATCGCGCTGACGAGATCGGCGGGGTCATCGAGCCCCGTCGTGTCGTGCCAGCGCGGGTGTAACGCCGTGATCGACAGATGGTTGTGTGCATCGATGAGACCGGGCACGAGTGTGCGTCCGTCGAGGTCGATCCGCCGTGCCATCGGAAACTGGTCGGCGACCGCCCGCTCACCCACGGCGCGGATCCTTGGTCCGTCGATGACGACGACCTCGGCCGACGGGCGCGCCGCGTCCATCGTGAGGATCCGCCCGCCGACGAAGGCAACGGAAGACTGCGCCGTGCCCGCTAGGTGTGACAGGTGGCGTTCCCTCCGGTGGCCGGGATATCCGGGGGCGTGTTCCGCTCGAAGACGCCGATCGGCACGGGCAGGAAGTCCGCACTGGCCAGGTCGAGGATGGACGTGGGTGTCTCAGGCACAGGGGCGAGGTAGTTCACCCGGGTCAGCGCGCGTTCCGTGCAATCGCGATGAGCGAGAGCAGGTCGTAGGCCAGCGTCGCACCAGCGAGCGCGGTCACACCCGCGGGGTCGTACGGGGGCGCGACCTCGACGAGGTCGGCGCCGACGATGTTCACGCCTGCGAGCGCGTGCAGGAGCGCGCGGGCCTGGTGAGTTGTCGGGCCGCCACAGACGGGGGTGCCGGTGCCGGGCGCGAAGGCCGGGTCGAGGAAGTCGATGTCGAAGGTGACGTACGCGGGGCCGGCGCCGACCACCTCGCGGATCCGGTTTGCAGTCGCGTCCATGGGTGTGGCTAGCAGCGGGTTGGCTTCGATGATCGTGAAGCCGAGCGTTTCGGGGTTCGGGGAGCGCATGCCGACCTGAATGGACCGGGCGGGGTCGATGAATCCCTCGCGGGCGGCGAGGTATCCCCAGGTCCCGTGGTTGAGGTCGTCGCCCATGCCCCAGGTGTCGGAGTGCGCGTCGAAGTGGATCATGGCGAGCGGGCCGTGGTGCGCGGCGTGGGCCTGGAGCAACGGGTAGGCGATCATGTGGTCGCCGCCGAGGGAGAGCACCGAGACCCCGGCATCGAGGATCTGGCCAACGGTGTGCCGGACCGCTTCCACCATCCGATCGGGATAGCCGGGTACGAACGCGATGTCGCTGTAGTCGATGACTTCACAGCGGTCGAACACGTTGAAGTCCCACGGGTAGATGCCCCACGGGTAACAGCCCACAAGGCTCGTCTGTTCGCGGATGGAACGGGGTCCGAAGCGCGCCCCCGGCCGGTTTACCGTGCCGGCGTCGAACGGGATCCCCACCACGGCGATGTCGACGCCATTGAGATCACGCGTGTATCGGCGCCGGCCGAAGCTGAGCTCGCCGAGGTAGTCCGCGCCGTGGGCCATCGCCTGGCTGAGGTCGTGACCAAGATCCACGGTGTTCTTCTCCTCGCGTCGCGAGCGAAACTACCAAAGAGTTGCACGAGTCGAGCGTGCCGTCGTCGCACTCCGGGCAGCCCGGCTTTCCGAGTCGAATCTGACCGACTGCTAATCGGTCGCGCCGCGCGTCAGACCTCAGCGCCGAGGTAACCGGCTGCAAGTTCGCCATGGGCTTCGCTCGCGGGGCCGCGCCAACTCACGCGTCCGCGCCGAAGGATGACGGCGTCGCCGGCCAGCGCAAGGGCGCGTTCGACGTACTGCTCGATGAGCAGGATCGTCACCCCCTCGTCGCGGGCACGTGCTAGCGATTCGAACACGAGGTCCACGAGGCGCGGTGCCAGGCCCAGCGACATCTCGTCAGCCACGAGCAAGAGCGGGGGAGCGGCGAGCACGCGAGCGAGGCTCAACATCTGTTGTTCGCCACCGGAAAGCGTGCCGGCCTGTTGGCGGCGTCGCTCGGCCAACACGGGGAACAGTTCGAACGCCTTGTCGAGGGTCACGGCGCGTTCGGCGCGAGGTACTGCGTACCGTAGAAGCACGCGCAGATTGTCGTTGACGGAGAGATGCGGAAAGATTGCCCGCTCCTCGGGCACATACGCGACGCCGAGTCGGCTGATCTGCGAGGCAGAGCGTCCGGTCACGTCGCGACCCGAGATGTGAACACGCCCTGCGGCCGGACGCACCCGGCCTGTGATGGCGCCTGCCAACGATGTCTTGCCTGCGCCATTGGGCCCGAGCACCGCGAGAACCTGACCCTGGGCGACTTCCAGGTCCACCCCGAAGACGGCCCGTGCATCGCCGTAGCGAACCTCGAGGCCCTGAGCAGCAAGAACGGGCGCGTCGTCGTCGCTCATGACTGACTCGAATCTGTGGCGGCCGAGCCGAGATAGGCCGCTTGTACTTCGGCGCTCGTTCGGATGTCCGCTGGTGATCCCTCTGCGATCACCTTGCCAAAGTCGAGGACGGTTATCGCCTCGGAGATGTCGAGGACGAGCTCGACGTCGTGCTCGACCATCACGAAAGCGGTACCTCGCTCGTCACGAACCGCGCGCAGTGCCTGCGCCACCTGATCCGTCTCGTGGACGTCGAGTCCGGAGGTCGGCTCATCGAGCAGCACGATGCGGGGTTCGGTGGCCAACGCACGCGCGATCTCGACGATCCGGCCGGTGCCGAGCGGCAACAGGACGACGGGCTGGTCGGCCACGGTTTCCAGCCCCAGGAGGTCCAGGATGCTTCCGATGGCCTCGGCTTCGTCTGGAGTTGGCCGACTGCCCAAGCCGAGCAGGTCGCGCACAAGCGTCCGATCCCGCCGACTCTTGACTCGGTGTGCGACGACGAGGTGCTCGCGCACGGTCATCTCACCGAACAGCTCGAGGCGTTGGAAGGTTCGGGCCAGGCCCAGCCGAGAACGTCGTTGCGGGCTCGATCGCGTGACGTCGTGACCGTCCATCACGACGCGTCCCGCCTTGGGCCGCAACAGACCCGACAGGATTCCGAAGAGTGTGGTTTTCCCGGCACCGTTGGGTCCGACAAGTCCAGTGATCGCGCCGGCGTTGGCGGAGAAGTCGACCGCGTCCAGCGCGACCACGCCACCGAACTGCACCGTGATGGCCTGCGCGCCGAGCAACGGAGCGGTCATGACGACGGCTCCGCCAGCGCGACCTCGCGCTGGAGCTGGCGGAGCCGGATGCGATTCATCACGTCGAAGAGGACGCCCCGCGGTTGGCGGGCAAGGAACACTGCACCGAGACCGAAGAGCAGCGTTGGAATCTCCTTCAATCCCTCGGGAAGCGTGATGTTGAGTGGGAGGAGCAGCACGACGGCAGTGATGCCGACGCCGAGCACGCCTGCACCCACTACGGCACCCATAGGGGTGTAGATCGCCTTGGACCCGATGAGTCGCGCCATGAGACCCATCATGAAGAACACGACGATGATCACGAGGATGAAGCTCAGCTTGTTCGTGGGCGGCGATACCACGATGTACAGGATCCCGGCCATCAGCGCGCCGAGCACAGACCGCACGCCCCACGTGACGACGATGGCCAGCCACACGATCCCCGCGAGCACCTCGAACGAGCTCACGAGGGCTCGCCCGAAGGTCACCGCGTACAAGCCACCACCGAGCCCCGCGATGAACGCGCTGAACCCGAAGGCGATGAGCTTCGATCTGACGATGCTCACGCCGATCGTCGCGGCAGCCGCCTCGCTTGAGCGCATCGCAGTGAGTGCCAGCCCGGTCGTTGATCTTCGGAGGTTCACGACAAGGAGCGCGACGACGCAGAACACCACGGCTAACAGGAGGAAGAAGTTGTCGCGGTTGTTGAAGTCGATGCCGAAGAACTCGGGTCGGGGGATCTCGACGCCGCTCGTGAAGTTGTCGAAATCGTCGCGAGCGAAGACCAAGAATCTCGCGAGCTGGGAGAATGCGAGCGTGGCCAACGCGAGGTAGAGGCCACCGAGTCGCAGGGTGAGGCCGGCCAGGAGCAACCCTATGGGGACGGCCATGAGCCCTCCAGCGAGCAGGGCGAGCCAGACCGGCCATCCGGCGTTCGTGGCGAGCTTTGCCGCGGTGAAGGCCCCGATGCCGGCCAACGAGACCTGCGCGAGCGAGACCATGCCGCCTTCGCCGGTGACGACGGTGAAGGTGAGGAAGAGCACTCCGAGCGCGATGCCCTGACTCACGACTCCGATCCAGAAGTCGTTGAGCCACAGCGGGACCGTGAACAAGGCGAGTGCGACGGCGAGCGGGCCGATCGCTGCCTTCCACCCGGTAGCGCGTGTCGCCGGCGCGACTTCTTCTTCCGCCGGCCCCGCGCGCAGGTCGACTTCGAAGTGCTCGCGTCGCAGCCCCTGGTAGGCGAGGAGGAAGACCAGCATGACTAGGAAGGGGATGCTCTGGCGTAGGCCAGGCACGAAGTCCGGGTATCGCTCCAAGATGCCTTGGATCAGGCCGATGAGCATCGCCCCGCCGAAT
>CAMDCC010000177.1 GCA_945889545.1 Bifidobacterium breve
GGTGGGCAGCCTCGGCGCCGGTGGCCTCGGTCGCTCCACGATGCCCCTGCGCGAGATCCTCGGAGCGCTCCGAGACGCGTACGCGCGCACGATCGGCGTGGAGTACATGCACATCCAGGAGCCCGACCAGAAGGAGTGGATCCAGCAGCACGTCGAGGGTCCAGCTCCGGAGATCGGGGCTGATGAGAAGTTGCGCATCCTTGATCGGCTGAACGCGGCGGAAGCCTTCGAACGGTTCCTACATACGAAATACCTGGGGCAGAAGCGCTTCAGCCTCGAAGGCGCCGAGACGCTGATCGCGATGCTCGACATGTTGTGCAGCGAAGCGGCCGACTCAGGTATCGCGGAAGTCGTGATGGGCATGTCGCACCGCGGTCGGCTCAATGTGCTCGCCAACGTCGTTGGCAAGTCGTACGCGCAGATCTTCCGCGAGTTCGAAGGCGAGCTCGACCCGTCGAGCACCCAGGGCTCAGCCGACGTGAAATACCACCTGGGCGCGACCGGCAAGCACGAGTCCCCCGCAGGGAACGACGTGCTGCTCACGCTCGCAGCCAACCCATCGCACCTCGAAGCGGTCGACCCCATCGTCGAAGGGATGGCCCGCGCGCGGAGCGACCGCCTCGGTGAAGCCGAGGGTGAAGCGGTGCTGCCAGTGCTCGTACACGGCGACGCGGCGTTCGCCGGCCAAGGTGTCGTCGCCGAGACGTTCAACCTGTCAGAAGTCGCCGGCTACGACGTTGGCGGCACCGTGCACGTGGTCGTCGACAACCAACTCGGGTTCACTACGTCGCCGGAGTCGGGTCGGTCGAGCGTCTACGCCACCGACGTGGCAAAGATGGTGCAGGCACCGATCTTCCACGTCAACGGCGACGACCCCGAAGCCTCCGTGCGCGTCATGCGCCTCGCGTTCGCATTTCGCGAGAAGTTCAAGAAGGACGTGGTGGTCGACCTCGTCTGCTACCGCCGGTACGGCCACAACGAGCTGGACGAACCAGCGTTCACGCAGCCCCGCATGTACGAACTCATCGAAGCCCGGCCTTCGGTCCGCACCATCTACACGAACACGCTCGTGCAGCGCGGCGACCTCACCGACGAGCAGATCAGCGCGGTGCTCGCCGGGTTCCAGGAGCGGCTGAACCAGGCCTTCGAAGAGACCCACGCGGAGCACGACGACGGCCTGCAGGACGGCCGATCGGCGCTCTCGACGTCGGACCTGTTCAACGAGGATCCGCCAGTCGCTACCGGTGTGGCCCATGACGTCCTCGAGCGTGTCGCCACTGGCGTCACCGACACGCCGCCGGGCTTCAATCTGCACCCGAAGCTCGAGCGAATCCTCCAGAGCACCAAGGCGACGTTCGACGGCGGTGAAGTCGACTGGGCCCTCGCCGAGGCATGCGCGCTCGGCTCGATGGTGCTGGAAGGCACACCGGTGCGCCTGGCGGGTCAAGACACGCGCCGCGGCACCTTCAGCCAACGTCACGGCGTGCTCGTCGACGTCGTGACCGAAGCTGAGTACCTACCGCTCGCCAACCTCGGACCTGACCAGGCGCCGTTCCGCATGTACGACTCGGTGCTGTCGGAGTATGCGGCGTTGGGCTTCGAGTACGGCTACTCGGTCGCCGACGCGGGCGCGTTCGTTGCGTGGGAAGCGCAGTTCGGCGACTTCGTCAACGGCGCACAGATCATCGTCGACCAGTTCATCGTCTCCGCCGACGACAAGTGGGGTCAACGTTCGAGCTTGAGCCTCCTGTTGCCGCACGGCTTCGAAGGCCAAGGACCGGAACACTCCAGTGCGCGCCTCGAGCGGTTCCTCGCGTTGTGCGCGGAGGGGAACCTGCGGGTCGTGTATCCGACGACGGCTGCGCAGTACTTCCACGTGTTGCGGCGTCAGGTGTCCAGCCCGCGCCAGGTTCCGCTGGTGTGCTTCACCCCCAAGAAGTACCTGCGGATGAAGCACACGCACTCACCCGTAAGTGCCCTCACCGACGATCTCTTCCATCCGGTGCTCGAAGACCGGTCGACGACACTCGATGCCAACGCAGTGCAACGCGTGCTCCTGTGCACCGGCAAGATCGGTCATGAGCTCATGGACCGGCGAGACGAGTTGAGCGCATCGATCGCGGTCCTCCGCATCGAGCAGCTCTATCCGTGGCCCGAATCGGAGATCCTTGCCGCGCTCGATCGGTATCCCGGGACAACCCAGCTGTGGTGGGTGCAAGAAGAGCCCGCCAACATGGGCGCCTGGAACTACGCGCACGGCAAGCTCCACCGCATCGTTCGTGAGCGTGCCGACCTGCGCCACATCTCGCGCCACGCAAGCGGGAGCCCGGCGAGCGGGAGCACGAAGGTGCACGATCGCGAGCAGGGCGAGCTCCTCGACGCCGCTCTGGCCGACTGACGACAGCGCTCGACTCTGACGAGACCCAAGGCAGCAATACGAGAGTCGCGCAGCGCGCACTCGGATGGCCGCGTCGGGTTCAGTCCGATGCTGTGATGATTGCTATCAGCTGTTCGCGAAGCTCACGGAGATCGCGGGTCACGACCATCCAGACAAGATCTGTCTCAATCTCGAAGTAACCGTGCGTGAGGCGGTTCCGCTTTCCGATGATCGCTTTCCACGGCACAGCCGGGTGCGCTTCTCGGAACTCTTGTGTGACACCGCGGGCTGCTTCACCGATGGTCTCGATCCACTTGATGACCGCCGTCCGCAACACAACGTCCTGGTCGAACCGTGCCCGTTCATCACCGACGTGCTCGCCGATCAAATTCAGCGCCTCGAGCATGTCACGCACTCGTTCGACGTCACTCCTCACAGCGCGACGGCTTCGTTCTCGACCCGCTCTCGAATCCGGTCCTTGACTTGCGTACCCACGTCGACCCGGACCTCCAACAAATCCTCAAGGTCGTCGGCAAGGCGAACGAGATCGAACAGACTTCTACCGGTTTCGAACTGTACGAGGAAGTCGACGTCGCTACGTTCATCGGCTTCTCCACGAGCCACCGAGCCGAACACGCGCACATGGTGCGCGCCGTGCCGTGCCGCGATTGCCTCGATCTCCGCACGACGGCTTCGAAGCACTTCCAAGGTCACCACTCGGTCTGGCCTCTCGGTCATCACACCATTCTGCCCGGCATTCCCGGCAAGGTGTCCTTCCATTCGCGCGGGCGGCCGAGCTCCGGCGGTTTCCGTAGGACCGCCTCGCCGACTAGATACGAGGCGTTCCCGCGGCGGTGCGCGCGGCATCGTGCTCGGCGTGTTGCGCGTCGACGTCCTCGGCCCGAGCCCGGGCCGGCAACCAGAGCACGACGGCGACCAACCCGACCAGGAGTACGCCAGCGCCGACGTAGAGCCCGGCATGGAACCCGTCCACGAAGGACGACTTCACGACGTCCACGAAGGCTTGACCAGCAGAACTCGCAGCCGCGAGGCCTGCGCCGATCGATTCCTCCGCCGCGGCGATGAGCTCCCGGGGAGCGTCGTTCGCGCTCAGGCCGTCCACGACCTTGCTCGTGTAGATCGAGGCGTACACGCTGCCCACAACCGCGACCCCCACTGCCCCACCCACCTGGCGAGTCGTGTCGTTCACGGCTGAACCGACACCAGCGCGAGCCAAGGGCAGCGATCCCATGATGGAATCGGTAGTGGGCGCCATGATCAGCGCCATCCCCGACGCCATGATCACGATCCGCCACACCATGTCGCCGTATTGAGCGTTCTCGTCGAGACCGGTGCCGAGCAGCAGTCCGAGGATGAAGAGCCCGAGGCCGGCAGCGATCACAACCTTGGCGCCCAACTTCTCCACGAAGCGAGGGCTGAGTGGGGACAAGAGCATCATCGGGATCGCAAAAGCAAGAAGACGCACGCCGGTCTGAATCGGCGAGTACCCGATCACGATCTGGAGGTATTGTGTCAGCACGAAGAGCGATCCGAACATGGCGAAGAACGTGAGCATGATCGAAACGCTGGCAATCGAGAACCGCGGGTTCTTGAAGAACGAGAAATCCAGCATCGGATTCGCGCTGTGCACCTCCCAGAGGAAGAACCCGGCAAGCAGCAGCGAGCCGACTGCGAAGAACCCCAGTGTTGAACCCGCGAGCCAGCCCTTTGCGGGAGCTTCGATCACTGCGTAGAGCACGGCGGACAACCCGGCGATCGAGAGCACGGCCCCCACCGGGTCGAGTCGGCGCGCGGTCGGGTCCTTCGAGTCGGGGATCAAGAACACGCCGGCGAGAACGCCAATGATCACGATCGGGATGTTCACGAGAAACACGGAGCCCCAATAGAAGTGCTCGAGCAGGGCCCCACCAGTCAGAGGTCCGAGCGCGACCGCGACTCCAGCGGTCGCCGCCCACACGCCGATCGCCCTGCCGCGTTCGCGTGCGGGGAACACGTTGGTGATGATCGACAGCGTCGCCGGCATGATGAACGCGCCGCCGATGCCCATGAACGCGCGGAAGCCGATCAGCTCGCCGGCACTCCCCGACACCGCTGAGAGCACCGAGCCGATCCCGAACACGATGAATCCGAACTGGAGTGCAGGCAGGCGACCGAACCGATCACCGAGGCTGCCCGCTGTCAGCAGGAGCCCGGCGAATACCAACGTGTACGAGTCGACCATCCACTGAAGCTCGCTCGTCGACGCATGAAGCTCACGCTGGATCGTCGGAAGCGCGACGTTGAGAATCGAGTTGTCGAGCACGATCACGAGCAAGCTGAAACACAAGACGATCAGGATCAGCCAGCGCCGCTCCTCGGCCTTCGCCTGCACCCGCTCCTGGAGACTCATCCGCGCCCGGTCAGGCTGACGCGGCGTCGACGGCGGCAAGCGCCGCTTCCGTCGCCGCGGGTGATGCGTTCACGAGCGGGAGCCGGACATCCAGGGTTGGGATCCGGCCGTGCGCGTGCAAGACAGCCTTGAAGACCGCGGGGTTGGGCTCGGCGAAGCACGCCGCTACCACCGGCAGCAAAGCCTCGTGGTGGGCGCGACCCTCGTCGACCTTGCCGGTGAGACCGCACTCGGCCATCGCGACCCAGCGATCGGTGCACACGTGGGCTGATGCACAGATGCCGCCAGTACCGCCGAGCAGGGTCATGGAGAAGAACAGATAGTCATCGCCACTGAGCACCGCGAACTCGTCCGGAGCCGCCGCGAGCACTTCCAGCGTTCCTTCGTCGAGCGAGCCCGCAGCCTGCTTCACGCCGATGATGTTCGGAGTTCGCGCGAGCTCGAGCAGACCGTCGGGCTCGAGGAGCCGACCGGTGCGAACGGGGATGTTGTAGACGACGACGGGTACGGGACTGCGGGCCGCTACTTCTTTGAAGTGCGCCACGATGCCAGCTTGGCTCGGACGCACGTAGTACGGAACCACCACAAGCGCAGCGGTCGTACCTTTGACGACGGCGAGGGCCTCGACCGCGGCCACCGTCGTTCGGGTGCTGTTGGTGCCAGCCCCGACAACGAGGTGTGCACCGCGGTCGCGGCAGACCGCGGCGACCGTGTCGATCACTGCTTGCTTCTCTGCAGCGTCGAGAAACGGTGACTCCCCTGTCGTCCCGAGAGGCACGAGGCCAGCAACGCCCGCGTCGATGTACTCGTTGCTCAAGCGTTCGAGTGCGTCGAGCGCAACTGAGCCATTGGACGCGAACGGAGTGATGAGCGGGACGTACACGCCGCGCAACAGGGGGTCTCCCACAAATCGAAGGCTAGCCTCGGGCGCTGTGCCGGAGTGGTGGCAGATTCTTCTCACGATCGCCGCGGGCGTCGTCACCGGTCTGCTCTCCGGGATGTTCGGGATCGGCGGCGCGATCATCTCGAACCCTGCACTGCGCGCGCTCGGTGCCGGTCCGCGCATCGCGATCGGGTCCACGTTGCCGGCCATCATCCCGGGCGCGCTCACCGGCGCACTGCGCTACCGGCGCGAGGGTTTGATCATCACGCGCGTCTTTCGCTGGACCGCGCCGTTTGGGATCGTTTCATCGGTCGGTGGTGCGTTCGCCGCCGACGCCATCCCCGAAGCGCACGCGCTCACACTCGCCCTCGCCGTTCTCCTGGGGATCACCTCGGTGCGGTTGAGCCGCACACCGCGTCCGCCAGTCCCGGTGGTCGCCGAGACCGACGCGGAGACAGCCGCCACAACCGCCGGCCAGATCTCACCGGGCGGTCACGATGCCTCGGCCGCCCAGGTACCGCGGTGGAAGCTGGGTGTGACCGGTCTGCTCGCCGGTGGGCTGAGTGGGCTCCTGGGTGTGGGCGGCGGCGTGCTGATGGTGCCGTTGTTCACCGGTTGGCTCCGGATCCCGCTGAAACCCGCGTTGGCCACGTCGCTCGCATGCGTCGGTATCCTCGCGATTCCCGGAACGATCAGCCACGCCGCGCTCGGTCACATCGACTGGGGCTTCGCACTCCCCCTGGCCATTGGCATCGTGCCCGGCGCTCGCCTCGGCGCCCACATCACGATCGGGATCAGCGAACATCGCCTCCGCGTCCTGGTCGGCACGGTCCTCGGTGTGATCTCGGTGGTCTACGGAGTCGCCGAGCTCGTGGCGCTCGTCTAG
>CAMDCC010000178.1 GCA_945889545.1 Bifidobacterium breve
CCCCCCCCCCCACCGCCCGGCCATCGCGACGAGGAGCGTGGAGGGGGATCCGACATCGCCGCGTGTCCGGGACGGACATATGGCCGGGACACCACCTGCGCGTTGCGGTGACGGGACCCGTTGGGTTGAACGGGGCTTGAAGTCGAAGGACTAGAAGTCGATCGCGGAGAGGTCCGGGAGCCAATGCTCCGCGCGCTCCACCGCGTCGGCCCACCGATCGCGGTCGAGGGACCGCTGCGGTTCGACGCGGGTGCCGGGGCTCCATGTTGCTGCGACGTTGTTGTCGTCGATCCAGAGGCCGACCGTGGGGCCTGCCGCGAACGCAGCGCCGAGCGCGGTTGCTTCGCGGACAGGTGCGACCTCCACCGGACGCTGGGCCGCGTCGGCGAGCGCTTGGAGGAACGCGGCGTTGGCCGTCATCCCACCGTCGACCCGTACGACTTCGATGGGCCGACCGCTGTCGGCTTCGGCCGCTTCGATCAGGTCGACGCCTCGGTGCGCCACTCCTTCGAGCACGGCGCGAACCACGTGGGCGCGCTCGGTGCCGCGCGTGAGGCCGAGCAGCGTGCCGCGGGCGCCGAAGTCCCAGCGGGGCGTGCCGAGACCGAGGAGCGCGGGCACGTACCAAACGTCGCCGGTATCGGTGCAGCTCGCGGCGATTATGTCGGTCTCTTCTGCCGAGCTCACGAGCCCGAGGTCGTCACGCAGCCACTCGATGTTCGTGCCGGCCGAGAGCATCACCGCTTCGAGGCCCCAGTGGTCCTTCCCACCCACTCGGCGCGTCACGATCGGGAACGTCCCGGCCGCGCCGCGGAGATCGATGGCGGGGCGCTCGGGACCCAACACGAGGTCGAGCATTCCGCCGGTCCCGAACGTGATCTTGGCATCCCCATGGTGCACGCAGCCTTGGCCGAGCAGCGACGCCTGTTGGTCGCCGAGCATCCCCGTGATTGGGGGCGCGCCCGGCAACGCGCGCGCCTCGCCCACCATGCCGGACGAGTCGACGACGGCGGGCAGCGCAACCTCCGGGATGCGAAGGATCTCGAGCACCGATGCGTCCCAGGAGTTGTTGTTTGCGGTGCGCATACCGGTGATGAGGGCGTTCGACGCGTCGGTCACGTGTGTCGCGCCCTGCGAGAGCGTCCACGCGACCCAGGAGTCGACCGTGCCGAGGCACAGATCTCGGCTGCGGTCGGGATCGGCCGCGTCGAGCAGCGTCTCGAACTTGGTCGCGGAGTGGTTGGGCCCAACTCGTACATCTGACCCGCGCAACTCGAGGCAACGCACGACGGTGCGCAGGTCCTGCCATCCGAGACCCGGGCCGAGCGGTTCGCCGGTGGCGCGGTCCCACACGATCGCCGAGCCGCGCTGGTTGGCCACGCCTACTGCCGCGACGGCGCCAACTTCGTCGATCGCGGCGTGCGCCACGTCGAGCACGACGTTGGCCATGGCCGCGGCGTCGAACTCCACAAGTCCGGGCGCCGGCGACGATGGCAGCAGCGGCCGCCGATGCTCCGCCACGATTCGTGCGTTGGCGTCGACCACCACACCACGCACCGACGACGTCCCCACGTCGACGACCAGGATGGACGCGGTCACGGCCAGGCGGGGGAGGGGCCGAACGGGCTGGGGAGGCCGAGCTTGCCGGGGTTGAGGATGCCATTGGGATCAAGCGCGTGCTTCACGGCGACGAGCACGTCGAATGCATCGCCGAGTGCCTCGCGCACGAACCGGGCTCGGTTGAGTCCGATGCCGTGGTGGTGGCTGAGCACACCACCGTTGCTGAGCACGGCGTGCGTGCCCGCGTCCCATGCGGCTTGGTAGTACGCGTCGAGTCCATCGGCCGGTGGTTGCCCGGCAAACGTGAAGTAGAGGCACGCGCCATCGCCGTACGAGTGCGATTGATGCGCCGACGCCACCAACGTGTGCTCCACCCCTGCGATCGCCGAGGTTGCCGCGTCGTAGATCGCCGGGAGATCGCGCCAGCGTGCGGCGATCTCCATAGTGTCGACCACGTACCCCTTCGAGATCAGTGCTTCGAGCGCGCTCACGTCGTTACGGTGCTCGAGCCAGCGGTCGACCAGCGTGGCGTCGAGCGGTGCGGCCGACGCGCACTCCTCGGCGACGACGGTCATCACCGCATCGATGATCGTCGGATCGCCCTCGTCGAGCACGAGAAGTGGGTGGTGCTCGCCGGTCTGGAAGTTCCGTTCACCCTCGATGGCGTCGTACAGGCGCAGCACCGCGGGAGTGGCACCGCGATGCATGAGTCGGCGACACGCGTCGAGTCCTTCGCGGAACGACGGGAACCCGTACGCAACCGCGCGGCTCGCCTCGGGTGTCGGATGGAGCTTGAGTCGCGCGCTCGTGATCACGCCGAGCGTTCCCTCGCTGCCAACGAACAGCTGGGTGAGGTCGGGGCCAACCGCAGCCCGTGGTGCACCACCAGTCGTGATCGTGCGACCGTCGGCGAGCACCACGTCGAGCCCGACGACGATGTCCTCGATCTTCCCGTAGCGAGTGGAGTGCTGGCCTGCGCCGCGACACGCGAGCCATCCGCCAACCGTCGATAGATCCATCGATTGCGGCCAATGCCCCACGGTCACGCCGTGCGACGCACGAAGCTCGTCCTCGAGTGGCGTACCGAAGGTGCCTGCGTGCACGTCGAGCACCATCGATTCATGGTCCACGTTGACGATGCCGGAGATCGCACAGAGGTCGAGCACGATGCCGCCGTGGATCGGCACGCTCGCGCCGCAGACGCCCGATCGGCCGGCGGCCGGTGTAACCGGTACGCGGGCCTCGTTGGCGATCCGCAACACCGCGGCGATCTCGGCGACCGATCTGGGCCTCGCGACGGCGGCAGCGCGTGCGGCCACTTGACCATCGAGGGCCCACACCATTGCGAGCGGCCACCAGTCGCGGCTGGCCTCTGCGAGTGCTGCTGCCTCGACCGTCACCTCTGCGCATGCGCCGCGCAGCCGCTCGAGCAGCGCCTCGTCCACATCGACGTACGGGGCGTCGAGCCGCGCGGTCACATCGGCGGCATCGCCACCGAACGCGATCGGTGGAGTTGGGGCTCCCATCAGGGGCCGAAAAGGTGGGATCACGCTCCCAGTGTGGCGTCGAGGGCGGTCTCGGGGAGACCGGCCGACTCGCGCTCGTGCGTGACGGCCGACCGGTATGCCGCGGCCTGCCCGGCCACCTCGTCGGCGCTCCAGCCCAGCTCCGGTGCGAGCAGCTCGGCAACCGCCGTTGCGGCGTCGGCGGACGCATCGCGCGCGAGGAGCCGGGCCCGGGTGCGACGCGAGAGCACATCGTCGAGGGTGGTCGCCATCTCGTGGCGAACCGCGTGGATGGCCTCGGCGCGCAGGTAGGGCAACCCGGGAACGAGGGCCTCACCGAGGGAAGGATCAGACCGGAGCAGCTCGTGGATCACCGCGGCCTCGGTGCCGAAGCGGCCGGCGAGGTGATCGTGCAGGCTCGGTTCGGGCGTGTCGGGCGGCACCTCGAACCCGACGGCGCCGAGGAGCTGGAGGTTCTTCGTGCGGCACTTCGCCCGGCGCTGCCCCACGATGCGCGCCGCTTGGTCAACCGTGTCGGCCGCCATGCGGCGGTACGTCGTGAGCTTGCCGCCGGTGATGGTGATCACCCCGGTCTCGGAGACGCGCACCTTGTGGCGGCGCGACAGGTCGGCGGTGCGCGTGCTGCCCGTTTCCCGAAGCAAGGGTCGCAACCCGGCCCACGTGCTGAGCACATCGCTCGGGGTCAGCGGTTCGACGATGGCGCGGTTGACCGCGTTCAGCAGGTACTCGACGTCGCCAGGAGTGCACTGCGGGTTGTCGAGCGGGCCGTCGTAGTCGGTGTCGGTGGTGCCGATGTAGGTGAAGTCGCCCCAGGGCACCACGAACACCGAGCGGCGATCCTTCGGCACGGGGACGATCGCCGCGATGTCGTTGCGAACCTTCTCCCACGGCACGGTGATGTGGATGCCCTTGGCCGGGCGGATCGACTCAGGGTCGGCACCTTCGTCGTACGCGCGCACATCGTCGGCCCAGACACCAGCGGCGTTGATCACGACGCGTGCTCGCACCTCGATCTCGCGACCGTCGGCCACGCCCCGAGCACCGCGCACCATTCCGGCGTCGTCCTTCAGCAGGCCAGTGACCCGCGTGTAGTTGGCGACGGCCGCGCCGTGTGAAGCAGCCGTGCGGGCGAGACACAGTGTGAGCCGCGCATCGTCGGCGCGCGCGTCGTAGTAGAGGTACGACCCGGCGACGTTGTCGCGCCGCAGCGTGGGCATGTGCGCGAGGGCTGCATCCGCGCTGATGCGCTGGTGCTTCTTCTTGATGCGAAAGCCCCCAGCGATGTCGTACATCCACATCGCCACCCCAAGTGCGCGGGCGATCCGACGGTCGATGAGCCCATCGCGGGCGAAGATCGGGATGAGGAACGGAAGCAGGCGTACGAGGTGCGGCGCGTTCTCGAGCGCGAGATGACGCTCGCGCAGGCCCTCGTAGACCAGCCCGAACTCACGCTGTTGGAGGTAGCGGATCCCGCCGTGCACGAGCTTCGACGACTTCGACGATGTGCCCGACGCAAAGTCGTCGCGCTCGACGAGCGCCGTCCGCAGACCGCGGCTCGCGGCGTCGAGGGCGCAGCCGGTCCCGGTGATGCCACCGCCGATCACGAGCACGTCGAACGTCTCGTCGGCCAGCCGGCCGAGCATCGCCGACCGATCGAACTCCGGGATCATGGGCTCAGGTTACCGGCGAGTAGCCGCTGGTCGGGCGCCGACCCGGTCACGGGGTAACCAGATCGGCGGCGAGGGCTCGAAGCTTCGGGTAGTTCGCCTTGCCGGCCGCGTTGCGCTCGAGCGACTCGACGACGAACCATCGCTTCGGGCGTTTGTATCCCGCGATGCGATCGCGGCTCCATTCCGCGATCGCCACATCGTCGAGCGGCGTGCCGGGTGCGAGTTGCACGAGCGCGACGACCATCTCGCCGAAGCGCTCGTCGGCCACGCCCACGATCACGCAGTCGAAGACGTCAGGGTGCTCGCGCAGCACGCCCTCGACTTCTTCGGGGTACACCTTCTCGCCGCCGGTGTTGATGCACGCAGAGCCACGACCGAGCAAACGAATCGTCCCGTCGTGCTCGACCGTTGCGTAGTCGCCGGGGATCGAATAGCGCACGCCGTTCACGACGCGGAACGTGGCATCCGTCTTGACTTGGTCCTTGTAGTACCCGAGCGGGATGGGGCCGGTTACTCCGAGCAATCCGACGTCACCACTTCCCGGGCCAACCTCGACGCCAGTTTGCTCATCGAGCACCTTCACGCGCTCGTTGACTGCGAAGCTGGCTGCTGCGATCGCGCTGCTCGCCGTGGACTCGTTGCGGGTCATCAATCCCTCCGACGCGCCGAGCGCGTCGATGAGCCGGACCGTCGGCAGATGGCGCAGCAATCCTGACTTCGCCTCCGGACTCCACGTGGCGCCTGACGACGTGATGACCCGCAGACACGAGAGGTCCCACCGCTTCGGCTCGTTGTCGAGTGCGCCAAGCAGCGGGCGCGCGAAGGGGTCGCCGACAATGGTGAGGACGGCGACGTCGTTGCGTTCGATCTCGTTCCAGAGGAGCTCGGGGTCGAGGCCGATCCGGTCAACCAGCACCACCGTTGCCGCACCGGCCAGCGTGCTGAGCGCGATGTTCATTCCCGTGCCGTGCATCAGCGGGCACGCCGGCAGGCACGTGCCCGTGCGCTTCCCCGCAACGGCGGCGGCAATCGGGTCGGGTGGCGTGGTGCCCGGGCGTGCCATCGCCCAATTCGCGTGGTACAGGTCGTCGTTGCGCCACATGACGCCCTTCGGCATGCCGGTGGTGCCACCGGTGTAGAGGAACACGAGGTCGTCACCGTCAGGTTCGCGCGCTTGCCACTCGCCTTCGGGTGACGCGACAGCGATCACGTCTTCGTAGGGCGTGCCCGTCTCGAGTCGCACTGGGCGGCGATCCTCGGGGAGCTCGGCGATCGCGCTCTGCACGGTGGTACCAAAGTCGGGATCGTGCACGATGGCCTTGGCGTCGGAGTTGTCGAGCACGTACCGCACCTCGTCCACCACGTACCGGTAGTTGACGTTCACCGGCGCGCAACCCATCTTCAGCGCCGCGAAGAACGCCTCGAGGTACTCGGGCCGGTTCGTGCAGGCGATCGCCACCTTGTCGCCCGGCCGCAAACCCTGGGCCCAAAAGTGCGAAGCCAGTCGGGCTGCCCGGTCGTCGAACTCGCCCCATGACACGCGTCGGTCGCCGCTGATGAGCGCATCTCTGTCGGGGACCGCCTGAGCGATCCCGTGCCACACAGCAGCGAAGCTCCACCCCGGCATGGGGCCAGAGGCTAGGGCGGGCAGGATTGGAGGTCATGATTGACAGATGGCCTTGAGGCTGCCGATCGACCCGTTGGGCGTGGTGGGAGCCGCGTCCGACCGCGTGCGCGACGTCGTGGCGCAGGCCGTGCGCGGTCGAG
>CAMDCC010000179.1 GCA_945889545.1 Bifidobacterium breve
CTGCTCGAGTGAGTACGCGTCGTCCTGGTGCGACGTTGGAGATCACTGGTCGGGCTGCCGGGACTTGAACCCGGGACCTCTTCGTCCCGAACGAAGCGCGCTACCAAACTGCGCCACAGCCCGTTGGGGAATCCGAGTGTAGAGCGCCCCCCGTCGAACCGACCAAGAGAACCCCACCGCCTTCAACGAACCCCCAAGAACGGAGCAAGTGACGCTCTGCCCCCAAATGCGCGGCAAAGCGTCACTTGCTCGGGGTCTTGGAGCGTCAGGCGGGGGCGTGCTCGGCGATCACTCGTTCTGCGGTGCGGCGCAGGGTGGCCGCGTCGACGGGCTTGACGAGCTCGGCGTCGACGTCGGCGCGCTTGGCGAGGAAGCGATCGGCTTCGCGATCGAGCAACAAGAGGATGGGCACCGTGGGCAGTCGTCCGGCCGACGCCTCGAGGTGCAGATCGATCGCCACGGCGATGCCGCCCATGTTGGCGATCTGGAGGTCGAGGATCACGAGGTCGGGGTGCTCGGTGCTCACGAGGTCGCGAACGTCCTGGCCGCGTGTGGCCTCGATGACCTCTTGGCCCGGTGAGAGGAACGCAGCACGCACCTGGTCCCGAATCCACGGCCCGTCCGACGCAACCAAGATCTTCACCAACCTTTGCTCCGCTCCCGCTCCACTACTTCCTCTGCTCCATCTGTTTCCGCTTGGTCCATCCGTTCCGCTCGCTCCGCGGAATGCGCTGCCGAAACTAGCCGACGAGGTGTCGACCGACCGCGTCGAGCGCGGCGATGTCGAACACGTCGTGGGCCAGTGACGGCACGAAGGTGACCACGCCTGCGCCGATGCGATCGCCCGCGCGTGCAAGCTCGTCGCGCTCGTGCTGCGCAAGGCTCACGTAGTCGGCGAGGTTCTCGTAGCGCAGCGCCAACCGGGCCGATGCTTCGGTCTCGCCGACGGCGATTTCCCTCCTGCCGATCTCTCTGGCTCGAGCCCGGAGCTCAAAGGGTGTGGACTGCACGCCGAAGTCGGGGTGCACGCGGTTCACGATCAGCGCGTCGACGCTCAGCTCGCTTTCACGCAACCGCTCTGCGAAGAACTCGGCTTCGCCCACGGCGTCGCGGCGCGGTGATGTGACGAGCACGAACGCGGTGGTTGGCGCGGCGAGCAGCTCGAGCACATTGACGGCCCTCTCTCGGAAGCCTTGCTCCATCCCTTCGAAGGCACGGAAGAAGGCGACGATGTCGTCGATCACCTCGCTGCCGATCACCTTCGCAACCGTGCGGAGGAACGTCTGCACGGCCAGGCTGGCAAGCCGCAACGACCGACGACTTGGCACCATGAGGAGACGGAAGATCCGGTTGTCGAGCAGACGCGTGAGCCGGGCCGGCGCGTCGAGGAAGTCGAGCGCGTGACGGGTGGGTGGCGTGTCGACCACGATGATGTCGAAGCCACCTTCGTCGTGCAGCTCGTGCAGCTTCTCCATCGCCATGTACTCCTGCGTGCCCGAGAGCGCCCCGGCGATGTTGCGGTAGAAGCGGTTGGCGAGAATGCGTTCGGCTTGCTCCGGGCTCTCCGCGTGCTTGTGCACCAACCCGTCGAACGTGGCGCGCGTGTCGAGCATCAGCGCCGACAACCGGCCAGCCGGCGGTGCGATTCCACTCGGGTCCCACCGGTCGCGGGCGATCTCACGCGCGGTGTCGCCCAGCTCTTCGAGTCCCAACGTGTCGGCGAGCCGCTTCGCCGGGTCGATGGTGACGACCACGGCGTTGCGGCCCCGCCGCGCCGCCGCGAGTGCGAGCACCGCCGACGTCGTGGTCTTGCCCACGCCACCGGTTCCGCAGCACACAACCACGTGTGACTGATCGATGAGCCGGTCGATGCTCACGTTGCTGACCTCATGCTGCTGACCTCATGTTGCTGACCTCATGTTGCTGGACCGGGCAACGCTGCGACCCCTGAGGCGAACGCGTCGGCGAGTTGCCCCACCTGTATGGGGCCGATCTCGCCGAACACGAACGGCAGGCTGATCTGTGGGAGCGGGAGCAGGGAAGCCAGTCGCGCCGCCTGCGTCCGCGCGAGTTCGTGCCGTTCGTGACGGAACGCCGCGGCGGCGTCGAGCGCGGCGGCTTCCGGCGGCGCAGCGAGACCGGCGGCTGCCGCATCCTCGGCCGCGGTTGTCCCCACGAGCGCGAGATCGCCAGGCACGGCGTTCACCACCACCGGCATGAGCTTCACGCCCACACGGTCTTCGAGTGCGAAGGCGGTGTCGACGAGCTCGTTCACCGGTGTCTCCTCCGGCAAGGTCACGAGCATCACCCGACACCGCTTCGGGTCGGAGAGCATCTCGAGCACGTCCGCGGCCTGCTTGCGCACGGGACCGACCCGCACGGCGTCGAGCAGACCGCGCGCCGAGAGCAGGAACGTGATCGCATGCCCCGCCGCGGGAGCGTCGATGATGATGAGGTCGGCCACACCGGTTCGCTCGATCTGCTTCACCTTGCCCAGCACGAGGATGTCTTTCATGCCCGGAACGGCCGTGGCGACCACATCGAGCGCGCCCGAGCGGACGAGCTGCTTGGACACCCGCTTCAGTCCGCGATCTTCGAGGTACTCGAGCAGGGCGTGGTCGGGGGTGAGGGTGCGGGCTCGCAGACCCGGGCGCGCCTCTTGCTCCTCGTACTCGAGGTCGGGGAGGCCGAGGGCAGTGCTGATCCCCGATTTGCCTTCGACCTCGATGATCAGCACGCTCGCGCCAGCGCGCGCGGCAGCGGTTGCGAGCGCAGCAGTGACGGTTGTCTTCCCGACGCCGCCCTTGCCGGCAACGATCACGACTCCGGAGGTGGAGCAGAAGTCATGAAGCTCCATCGCCATGATGCTACGAGGTGCCTCCGCGGCCGCCGTCTGCGACGTTTCGGCGCATCCGCATTGCTCGTGCTCGGCGTGATCGGGTTCGCCGGGACGGCAAACGCGGGCAACAACGAGGGACCCGGCATCCAAGTAGTGCAGGTGAAGGGGCTGCTCGACGCGCCAAACGTGTCGCTCCTGCGCGACACCATCAAGCAGGCGAACGAGAAGCAACGCACCGCGCTGATCGTGCAGCTCGATTCGCGCGGCGCCATCGCTGACGTGCTCTCTGTTGTGCGGGCGATCAACCGGTCGCATGTGCCGATCGCCGTGTGGGTGGGGCCGTCGGGTGCCGAAGCCAAGGGCGGTGCGGCGTTGCTAGCAGAGGCGGCGCACGCACTGTTCATCGCCAACGGCTCGACGATCGGGCCCGCGTATCCCGTACGCCTTGACGACACGGCGACGCAGTCGATCGCGAGAGTTCGTGCCGAGCTCGTAGTCACGGCGGGAGCGCGAGGGCGCGGTGCCGAGGTTGCGCAGCGGATCACGACCAGCGAGGTGACGGCGAAGGCCGCGACACGCGTCGGTCTGGTCGACGGATCGCGGCCGACGGTCGGCGAGACGATTGTGAAGCTCGACGGCAAGACGTTGGAGACTGCCGACGGCGAGCAGGAGCTCTCGACGGCCACGGTGATCGGCAAGGGGCGTGACCGGCGGCGGCAACCGAATCAAGAGGTGGTGTTCGCGACGCTTGGACTCGGCGGTCAGGTGCAGCACAGCCTCATCAACCCGTCGATCGCATATTTCCTCTTCGTGATCGGGCTCGCGTTGATCGTGTTCGAGTTCTTCGCCGCGAGCGTGGGTTTCGCGGCCGCGGTCGGTGCGATCT
Organism: Bifidobacterium breve; assembly: GCA_945889545.1. Lineage (GTDB taxonomy): Bacteria > Actinomycetota > Acidimicrobiia > IMCC26256 > PALSA-555 > SHVJ01. The sequence goes on from CAMDCC010000179.1 coordinate 3,726, forward strand.
CGGTGATCGGCGCGCTCTACGGGTTCTCCCACCTGCCGGTGCGATCGTGGGCCGTCGCGCTGCTCGTGCTCTCGGCGTTCGGGTTCGCAGTCGACGCGCAAGCCGGCGGCCTGGGGTTCTGGACCGGCGTCGGCGTGATCACACTGGTGGCCGGATCGTTCGCGCTCTACGGCGGCTCGTCGGACCTCCACCCCGCGTGGTGGGCCCTCGTCCTGGTGCTGGGCACCGCGATCGTCTTCTTCGTGTTTGCCATCCCGTCGTTCATCCGAGCGCGCTTCTCAACTCCGACCGTTGGGCGTGAGGGCATGCTCGGCGAGATCGGGACGGCCGAAGTCGACGTGGCCCCCGACGGCGTGGTGCTCATCCGCGACGCCCGGTGGCGGGCCCGCACGAACCGCGCCACACCCATCAATGCCGGCGACGGCGTGCGGGTGATTGCCATCGAGGGCGTCGTGCTCGAGGTCGAGCCCGAGGCGGGTGGTGCCCGTGACTACCGAGAACGCGGCCGCCGGAAGAAGGGCGGGGCCGAGCCCGATACCCCGGACGAGGCCTGAAAGAACAGGACTGAATCCCCTCTTTACGGCGCAAACAGGGCGGGGGTAGCGTCGGTTCCGAGTTGGGCGGACACCCCGGGGGGAACGTGACCGTTCGTGCCATCAGCCAGATTGGGGAGCGTGGCGTCTGGCAGCGGCGCGCCGCATGCCGCGGCCCGGAGTCGGTTCTCTTCTTCGCGCCCACCTTGCCCGAGGCTCGGCCGGAGCGTGAGTCGCGAGAAGAGCGCGCCAAGGCGATCTGCCGCGAGTGCCCCGTGCAGCGTGAGTGTCTCGACTATGCGGTGCGGATCCGTGAGGCTCACGGCATCTGGGGTGGGCTGAACGAAACCGAGCGCCGCATGCTTTGGGACCCATCAGCCCAGTACACAGAGACTGAGTTCGCAGAGACTGAGTTCGCGGAGGGTTAGGCGCAGGGTTAGGCGCAGGGTTCGGTCGCACGCGCACTCCTACAATGGGAGGGTGCAGCCCCCCGAGGCGGCGACTTCCCGTGGCCGCGGGGGTAGCTGATGCCGGATCTGACGCCCGGCGTCCCGAGTGCGCTGTCGCCGCTCGTCCGACGCATCGTTGCCCGCAACCCCGGGCCATTCACCGGACCGGGAACCAACACGTACCTGGTGGGGATCGACGAAGTTGCGGTGATCGATCCCGGCCCCGACGACAAGGGTCACGTCGACGCGATCGTCGGCGCGTCGATGAAAGAACGGGTGCGTTGGGTGTTGCTCACGCACACGCATCCCGACCACTGGCCAGCCGCGAAGCGCCTCGTGAAGTCGACGGGTGCCGAGTTGGTCATGTTCGGAAAGCGCGAGAAGGACGTCGATCTCGTGCCCGATCGCGTGATCAAGGAAGGCGACACGATCGAGGGCAGTGAGTTCGGCCTCGAGGTGCTGCACTCGCCGGGACACGCACCGAACCACGTGTGCTTTCTGCTCGAAGAGGAACGTTTGCTCTTCACCGGCGACACCGTCCTCGACGGCATGTACTCCGTGGTCAACCCGTCGCGCGGCGGCGACGTGGCCGTCTACATGAAGACGCTCGAACGTCTCAAGAAGCTGCGCCTCCGCGGCATCGCGCCGGGCCACGGCGATTTGATCGAAGAGCCGAAGGTTCGGCTCGACGACTACATCGCGCACCGGCGCCAGCGAGAGCAGCAAGTGCATCGGCTGCTGAAGAAGCGCGACGGCGCGAAGGTCGCGGAGCTCGTCGGCGACATCTACGGCAACGACGGGCTCCCGCCCGAGCTGATCGAAGCCGCGGGCTGGCAGGTGCACGCGCACCTCGTGAAGCTCAAAGCCGACGGCAAAGTCACCGGCACCACCGCCAAAGCCGCCTGGAAAGTGGTCTAACAACGGGTTTTCGGCACGTTGAAGGACACATGGACTCCCTCAGCGTGCCGAGAATCCGGGGGTTACGGCTTGGCGGCGGCGGCTTGCTCGATGAGCTCGAGCATCCTCGCGGTGCAGCCGGCCATCTCGATCGGGGGTGCGAGGTCGGCGACGATCTGGGCGGCGAGCGTGTGGAACGCGGCGCCCGCGGGGCTGGTGGGATCGGTGAGCGCGACGGGGTGACCGGCGTCGCCGCCGGCCGACACGGTCGGTTCGAGGGGAATCTTGGCCACGAGCGGCGCGCCGATGTCGGCGGCCAGCGCGGCACCGCCACCCTCGCCGAAGACCGCGTACCGCTCGCCATTCGGCGCCACGAACTCACTCATGTTCTCGATCACGCCGACGACCTTGAGGTACGAACGGCGCGCCATGTCGGCGGCGCGCACGGCGACGCGCTGCGCGGCAACCGCAGGGGTGGTGACCACGAGCAGCTCCGACTGCGGGAGCATGCGGGCGAGACCCATCTGGATGTCGCCGGTGCCGGGCGGGAGGTCGATGAGCAGGTAGTCCATCTCTCCCCAGCGCACGTCGGTGAGGAACTGCTCGACCGCCTTGGTGAGGATGAGGCCGCGCCACATGAGTGCGGTGCCCTCGTCGTCGACGAGGAACCCCATCGATACGACCTTGAGCTCCCCGGCGGGCGCGGTCGAGTCGAGTTGGTTCGCGACCTCGAGCGTGTGCGGGTGGATCTTGCCTTCGGCGCCACCCAGTCGGCCGTCGATGCCCAGCATGCGCGGCACACTGAAGCCCCAGATGTCGGCGTCGAGCACGCCCACGGTCAGGCCACGAGCGGCGAGCGCCGCGCCGAGGTTGACGGTCACCGACGACTTGCCGACACCGCCCTTG
>CAMDCC010000180.1 GCA_945889545.1 Bifidobacterium breve
GGTTCGCGGCAGGCCGAGGACGCGCTCGGCGATGATGTTCCGTTGGATCTCGCTGGTACCGCCGGGGATGGTGCCCGCGAACGATCGCATCCATTGCGTGATCCAGGCCCCGTCGCGCCACATCTTCGGGCCGAGCACGTCGAGATCGAGTGCTTCGTGACCCTGCACCTCGGCAGCAGCGAGCAAGATGTCCTGCAGCGTCTCGCTCCCGTAGAGCTTCAGCAACGAGTGCTCGGGCGCCGGCTTGCCCGCCATGATCTTTGACAGCCCGCGGTACCCCATCAGCGTCTGCGCCTGCGTGTCCACATAGAAGCCGCCGAGCATGTCGCGGAAGTGCGCGTCCTCCTTGAGCGGAAGCCCATTGCTCCCGAGACGATCGCCGGACTCTGCGAGCGCAGTGAACGCGCGCTGCGATGCGTACGCAAAGTCGATCCAGAGCATGGCGCGCTCGTGGGAAAGCGACCCTTGCGTCAGGGCCCAACCATTGTTGAGGTCTCCGAGCAGGTTCTCTTTCGGGACCACCACGTCGGTGAAGAACACCTCGTTGAAGTCGAAGTACGTTGGCTCGCTGAGTTCGGCGAACGGTCGTGCTTCCACACCAGGGCTGTGCATGTCGATGACGAGCACGCTGATGCCCTTGTGCTTCGAGACGGTGGGATCGGTGCGCACGTAACACATGCACCAGTCGGAATGGTGGGCTCCCGATGTCCAGACCTTCTGCCCGTTGACAATGAAGTTGTCGCCGTCGAGCACTGCCCGCGTCTTGAGACTGGCTAAGTCGCTGCCGGCACCGGGCTCGCTCATGCCGAGGCACCAAGCGATCTCGGCTCGAAGCGTCGGGAGCAGCCAACGCTCCTGTTGCTCGGGAGTGCCGTAGTCGTGCAGGGAAGGCGAGATGATGCCCAGCCCTTGTGGGTTCAGGCTGCGCGGGATCTCGCGACGGGTGAACTCTTCGAAGTAGATCATCTGCTCCGAGGCGGTCGCGTTGCGCCCACCCAGCTCGGGTGGCCAGCCCGGGACGAGCCAACCGGCGTCGAACAACGTGCGCTGCCACGCTCGAGACCAGTCCATCAAGGACGCGCTCGAATGCTTAGGCTGGTTGAGCACCTCGTGTGGCGGCGTGTTCTCCTCGAGCCACGCCACGAGCTCCGAACGAAACGCCTCTTCCGTCTCGCCGTAGGCCAGTCGCACGCCGGGAACGGTAGTCGGTAAGGTCACCCGCTCTCCGCGGAGCGAGCCAACGACAGTCCGCGGAGCGAGCGGAGTGGATGGAGCGAATCCCGAGCGAGCGCCAGCGAGCCGTTCATGAGCGGAAGTAACGCAGCGGGAGCGCAGCAAAGAGAGGTAGCGGAGCGGAAGCGCAGCAAAGAGTTTGGAGCAGAAAGATATGGACTTTGAATTCTCCGCCGAGCAAGAGGCGCTGCGCGACAGTGTGCGGCGATTCCTGGCTGACCGCGCGCCGATCGCGTACGTGCGCGAGATGTTGAACGACGAGCGAGGAACGACCGACGCGGTCTGGAGTGGTCTGGCCGATCTCGGCGTGACCGGCCTGCTCGTGCCCGAGGCGCATGGTGGCGCGGGGATGGGGATGGTCGACGCCGCCGTGGTGCTCGAAGAGATCGGCCGAGCGGTGCACCCGAGTCCGTATGCATCGTCGGCAATCGGCGCAGTCAGTCTCATCATGGGCGCCGGCACCGACGAGGACCACGCGGCGCTGCTCCCTTCGCTCGCGTCTGGCGAGCAGGTGGGGACCGTCGCGCTCTACGAGCCCGATCGCCGATCCGAGTGGCGCTCCCCCACCACGACCGCCGTTCCTGACGCCGATGCGTGGCGCCTCGATGGCAGCAAGGCACACGTGCCCAGCGCGACGGCGGCCGACGTCTTCGTGGTCACCGCCTCAACGCCCGACGGGTCGCTCGGAGTGTTCATTGTCGACCGGACAGCCTCGGGCGTGACGGTCGCGCCAACGCCCACGGTGGACGGCACCTCCAAGCAGGGCGCGGTCACGCTCGCAGGTGCACCCGCCCGCCGCTTGGGAACCGATGCAACCGACGCCGTCGCGGCCACCGTCGACCGAATGCACGCAGCCGCAGTGGTTGACGGCGTGGGTGCTGCGTCACGCGCCCTCGAGATCTCGGTGGAATACGCGAAGGGCCGCCAGCAGTTCGGCGTGCCGATCGGCTCGTTCCAGGCCGTCCAGCACCTGTGCGCCGACATGCTCCGCGCCGTCGAGCTCGCCCGAGCCGCGAGCTACTACGCGTGCTGGACCGCGGATGCGGCCGAGGCCGAGGAGCGCCACCGCGCCGCCACGATGGCCCTCGCGTTCGCAGCCGACGAGTTGTACGCCGTGGGCGCGAGCGCAGTGCAGGTACACGCGGGCGTCGGCTTCACGTGGGAGCACGACATCGGTCTGTATTACAAGCGTCTGCTCACCCTCCAACAGACCGGTGGCGGCGCCACCGACCAGTTAGAGGAACTCGCCACCATCGTGCTCACCTGACCCAACCTCATTCTGGAGACCCAGGACACCGGAATCCGGGGTTGTGGATCTCCAGAACGAAGGGTTAGCGGCCCTGGGTCAACAAGAGGGCGCTGGCCATCGGGCCGCCGCCGGAGCAGGCGACGCCGACTTCGGGGTTGTTCGGCACTTGGCGCTCGCCGCCTTCGCCCCAGAGCTGCACGCACGCTTCGTGGATGAACCCGAAGCCATGCAACCGCCCGGCCGAGAGCTGACCGCCGTTCGTGTTGAGCGGCAGCTCGCCGTCGAGCGCGATGCGGTGCCCGCCCTCGAGGAACGGCCCGGCCTCACCCTTCTTGCAGAACCCCATGCCTTCGAGCCACGCGACGGTGATGAACGAGAAGCCGTCGTACATCTCGGCCACGTCCACATCGGTCGGCTTGAGATCGGTGCGCTTCCACAGCTCCTTGCCGGCGTCTTGCGCGGGCATGGAGCTGAGGTCGTCGTACTGATCCCACGACGGACGCCCGTGCGTCGCCGTCGCCATGGCTTCCACCTTGATCGGCGGCTTGCGCAGGTCGGCGATGGTGTCGGACCGCGACACGATCACTGCGGTGCCGCCGTCGCATGGAACATCGCAGTCGTAGAGGCACAACGGCGTGGAGATCATGCGGGCAGACATGTAGTCGTCGAGCGACATCGGATCCCTGTAGATCCCGTTCGGGTTCAACGCCGCGTTCTTGCGAGAGTTCACGGCGATCTGCCCAAGCTGCTCGCGCGTCGTGCCGTACTCGTAGAAGTGACGCTGCGCATACATGGCAATCCACGTGGCTGCCGATGGGGCCGAGAACGGGAGCAGCCATTGCATGAACCCGCTCGCCTTAAACGACGTGCCCGTGCTCCCGCCGCCGGGCATCACCGCGGCACGACCTCCGGAGCCCTGCGCGCTGCCCTCGAACACGCTGCGCCACACAAGCACGTGCTTACACAATCCCGCCGACACGGCGAGGCACGCATTTACGACCGCGCCGAGCTGCCCCGGGTACTCCAACCCGCCGGTGAACCAGTTCACATTGAGGCGCAGCGCGTCGTGCACGTCGGTGATGCCACCACCAGAGAAACCGCTCGGTCCGGTCGCGCCCGGGTACGTGGAGAGGCCGTCGATGTCGGCGGTCGTGAGACCGGCGTCCTCGATCGCCGCGAGGCACGCGTCGATCGTGAGCTCGAGCGGCTCGCGGAACAACCGCCGACCGATCTCTGACTGACCCACGCCGCTGATGACCGCGCGCCGCTCTCCGATGAGATCCGTCACTTCGCTCACTTCATCACCCTTGGTGCTGCTCCCACTCCGCTACTTCCACTCGCTGCGCTCGCTCCATCCGCTCCGTTCGCAGCACCGCTCGCTTCGCTCACTTCGCTCCTCCGACTGGCTCGAACAACGGGAGCCACACTTCGTCGTCGACGTGGGGCTCGAAGACCACTTGGACGGCCATCCCGATCGTGACCTCATACGGATCGATGTTCACGATGTTGGTGGTGAGCCGTAGGTCGTCCTGTTCCAGGCAACGCACGATGGCGAGCACGAACGGCGGCTCGAGGCCCGGCATCCAGTTCTGCACGTTCACCGAGAACGTGAGCACCTCGGCGCGCCCCGACACCGCCTCGATGCCGATGTCCTTCGACCAGCACTTCGGGCAGATGACCGACGGCGGGTGCAGGTAGTACCCGCATCCCTTGCACCGCTGGAAGCGCAGCTCGCCGTCGCGGCCGCCTTGCCAGAAGTGTGAATTGAGCTCCGAGAGCGCGGGCATGATCCGAAACGGCACTTCAGTCATCGTCTTCCTCGGGTTCGGGTGCGGCGTCAAAACCACGCCGCGCGTGGGGAATCGCCTCGACGGCAGGCAGGAGCCCGAAGCCGGGACACGTAAGCAGGATGGATCCGAGCACTTCGTCCCACGACGCGCCAACTTCTCGAGCGAGACGGGCATGGCGCTCGACGCCGGGCGGGTTGCGCAGGACGACGGTGCACACCAATCGGATGAGCTCGTGGGTCTTGCGGTCCGGTGCCCGCAGCGAGTCGATCTGACTCATCCAGGCGTTCTGCGCCTCGTGCAGTGCCGGGAACACCTCATGGGGGGGTCCCTCGAAAGGGAAGCTCCAGTCCTCTCTATGCGTCATGCGCGTCTCTCTTCATGGCGACCCCGTCATGCCGGTACGAACACTGGGATCGTGACCTCGGGCGTGAGCTCCTGGTACGACACCCGCAGCGGCATGCCTACGGCGAGATCGGCGCTCTCGCAGTCGACCACGTTCGTCATCATGCGCGGTCCCTCGGCGAGATCCACGATCGCCGCCACATACGGCACTCGTTCGTGGAACGGCGGGAGATCGTTCACGTGCACGACCGACCACGTATAGAGGGTGGCGTCGCCGGTCGCCGCTTCGGTCGTCACGTCCTCGCTCCAGCACTTCGGGCAGAACGGGCGCGGATAGAAGTAGGCGTCGCCACACGCGCCGCACCGCTGGATGAGTAGTCGGTGCTCCCGCGCGCCAGCCCAGAACTCCTGGGTGTCGTTGTCGGGAGAGGGGAGGTCGAAGCGCACGCGGCGCGGCTCGCGAGCTAACGAGTCGGGAGCGCGGCGGTGGCTGACCCCGAGACCTTGGCCTCGCCGTCCTGGTTGACCACCTCGCACTCAAGATCGACCCGGTGCTCTCCGTCGTCCTCGTACTTCTTGGCCACCGTGACCTTGGTCGTGAGCTTCTCGCCCGGCCAGGTCTGCTTCGTGAAACGGACGGAATAGCGCTTGAGGTTGCCGACGCCGACGTAGTCGGTGAGTGCCTTGCCGAGGATGCCCATGGTGAACATGCCATGGCCGAACACACTCGGGAGCCCGGCCGCCTGGGCGGCGACCTCGTCGCTGTGCATCGGGTTGAAGTCACCCGACGCACCCGCGTACTGCACCAGATCGGTGCGCGTCAGCTCGTGGCTGAACGCCGGTGCGGTATCGCCCTCGTTGACATCATCGAAGAAGAGCTTCTGCTCGCTCACCTGCGGTCCCCTCCCGTTTCGGGTTGCGGCTGCACACGGCAGCGTAGCGGCGGACCCGCTCCCCGTGCCCGAGCACCGGCGCTACCGTCCGCTGAGAATGCGTCGAGCCCGTGATGCCGTCGTCGATCCGATGCCGAACCAGGTCGGCGGCGTTCTCCCCTGGATCGACGGGGGGATCGCGCTGCTGCGCGACCCGACCGCGTTCTTCAACCGGGAGCGCGGGCGCCACGGCGACACGTTCGTGGTCGACGCCTTCGGATTCCGGATGTTCTGCGTGTTCTCGGCGGAGGGTGTTCGACGGCTCTACGAGGTTGCCGAGAACGAAGCGAGCTTCGGACTCGCCACCTACCGGCTGATCGGGTTCAAGCTGCCGCCGGAGCTGCTCGCCGGCCGTCGCAACGGTCCGCACCACCTCTTCGGCAATCAACGAGTCGAGGGCTACCTCGACAACCTTCACACCGCGGTCACCCACGAGATCGCCGAGTTGGGCGACGGCGGCACGTTCGAGGCGTTTACCGAAGCGCGCCGTCTCGGGCACCGACTCGGCTTCGCGTCGTGGGCCGGCGTGGAAGCCGCATCGCCCGAGTATCTCGACCGGCTCGTGCCGCTGTTCGATCGCATCGATTCCAGCGAGGCCTTCGTGCGCCCGGCCCAGGCGTTTCGCACCTGGATCACCCGACGCAGCCGTGAGCGGCGCGCGATGCACAACATCGAGCGGGTCGTTGCCGAGATCTGGGCTGCTCGCGAGCGCGAGGGGGTCGAGCGCGGCGACTTCCTGCAACAGCTCGTCGAGTCGTACGCCGACCTCCGGTCCGACGATGCCGTGGTGGGCGCCGCCCGCGACGTGATCATGCTGCACACGGGCGCGCAGTCGAACCTGTACGCGGCGCTGTCGTGGACGCTGTTGAACGTGCTGCGGCACGATGGCGTCGCCGAGCAGATCCGAGCCGGCGAC
>CAMDCC010000181.1 GCA_945889545.1 Bifidobacterium breve
GATGGGGTGCGAACAAGCGTAGGAGGGCATCGAGCGTGATCTGGAGCGCCGCCCGCGCCGAACCCGCTCCCTCGTGCGCGTCGTCGCCGTACGCACGCTGTTTGACCAACTCCACATAGTCATCGCAGAACGACCAGAAGAAGCGTTCCGTGCGTTCGAGCGCGCGCGCGTAGTCGTAACTGTCGAAGGCGCGAGTTGCTTCGTCGACGAGATCGGACAGGTCAGCAAGCAACGCACGGTCGAGTGGTGCGCTCACGTCGATGTCGGTGACCATCGTGTCGCCGGCCACACCGAGCGTGAACTTCGACGCGTTGAGGATCTTGATCGCGAGCTTGCGCCCGACTTTCATCTGGCCTTCTTCGAACGCGGTGTCGGTGCCCGGTCGACCGCTGGCCGCCCAGTAGCGCACGCCGTCGCTCCCGTACTGCTCGAGCAGTCCCATCGGGGTGACGACGTTGCCCTTCGACTTCGACATCTTCTTGCGGTCGGGATCGAGCACCCATCCCGAGATTGCCGCATGCGCCCAGGGCAGTGCGCCGAACTCGAGGTGCGAACGCACCACGGTGGAGAACAGCCACGTACGGATGATCTCGTGCGCCTGCGGGCGCAGATCCATTGGAAACGTGCTCGCGAAGAGACCCGCGTCTTCCTCCCAACCACATGCGATCAGCGGGGTGAGCGAAGACGTGGCCCATGTGTCCATCACGTCCGGGTCGCCCATGAACCCTCCGGGCTTGCCTCGCTGTTCTTCGGTGTATCCGTCGGGCGTGTCGCTCGATGGATCGATGGGCAGTCGATCCTCCGACGGCACCAACGGCGTGTCGTACAACGGCGCACCCTCGTCGTCGAGGGCGTACCAGATCGGGAACGGCACGCCGAAGAAGCGTTGCCGGCTGACGAGCCAATCCCCAGTCAGACCCTCGACCCACGACTCGAAACGCGCCCGCATGTACTCGGGATGCCACTGAAGGTCGCGCCCACGCGCGGCGAGAGCGTCGCGTACCTGCTGGTCACGCCCGCCGTTGCGGATGTACCACTGGCGCGTCGTGACGATCTCGAGGGGTCGATCGCCGCGCTCGTAGAACTTCACCGGGTGCACGATCGGCTTCGGTTCGCCGACGAGATCACCCGATCCCTGGAGAGCTTCGACGATCGCGGCCTGTGCTTGCTTGACCGTCTTGCCCTTGATGGCATCCCAGGCGTTCGCCGCCCCATCGCCGTCGAGCTCAAACGGCGGGTCAGCAATGATGCGACCGTTCCAACCGAGGATGCCGCGCGTGGGGAGATCGAGCTCGCGCCACCACGTCACGTCGGTGAGGTCGCCGAACGTGCAGACCATTGCGATGCCCGAACCCTTTTCGGGATCGGCGAGCGCGTGCGCCTTCACCGGAACCTCCACGCCGAAGAGCGGCGTGCGCACCGTGGTCTCGAACAGTGGTTGGTAGCGCTTGTCATCCGGATGGGCCACGAGCGCCACGCACGCGGGCACGAGCTCGGGGCGGGTGGTCTCGATCACCACAGCATCGCGGTCGGCTCTTTGGAACTTGAGTGCGTAGTACGCGCCGGGGAGCTCGCGATCCTCGAGCTCGGCCTGCGCAACTGCGGTTTGGAAGTCGACGTCCCACAGCGTGGGCGCCTCGGCCTGGTATGCCTCACCGCGGGCCAAGTTGCGGAGGAACGCCCGCTGCGAGACGCGCTGCGTGCGCTCTCCGATCGTCGTGTACGTGAGCGACCAGTCGACCGACAATCCGAGGTGGCGCCAGAGCTCCTCGAACTTCTCCTCGTCTTCGTCGGCCAGCCGGCTGCACAGCTCGACGAAGTTACGGCGCGAGATCGCGATCGCCTGCTTGGGTGGCTTCTCGGGCGGTTCGAACGCGGGGTCGTATGGCAGCGACGGGTCACACCGAACACCGAAGTAGTTCTGCACTCGCCGCTCAGTAGGAAGGCCGTTGTCGTCCCAACCCATCGGGTAGAAGACGTCGCGCCCGCGCATGCGCTGGTAGCGGGCAATCGTGTCGGTGTGCGTGTACGAGAACACGTGGCCGACGTGCAACTCCCCGCTGACGGTGGGTGGCGGCGTGTCGACGGAGTAGACGTCGCCTCGATCCTTGGATCCCTGAAACTGATATGTGCCGTCGGCTTCCCAGCGCGCTGCCCACTTCGCTTCGAGTCCATCGAGCGATGGCTTGTCCGGCACGGTCATGACGAGGCAGCGTACTTTGGAGGCATGGCCGGACCGCTCGAAGATCGCGTCGCGCTCGTGACGGGCGCGCGCCAGGGCCTGGGTCGTGCGATCACGGTCGCCCTCGTCGACGCCGGAGCGAGGATCGTCGCGCTGGACGCGTCGCTCGACGGCATGGACGAGACCCTTCGTCTCTGCAACCGGTCGGACCGCCGTGACCGAGTCAAAGTTGTGCAGCTCGATCTGGCCGACCCGGCATCGGCCGGCCGAGCAGTCAACGCATGCATCGAGCATTTCGGGGTGCTGCACTGCATCGTGAACAACGCCGCCGTGTGGTTCTACCCCGTGCTCGCGGATCTGACGGTCGAGGATTGGGATCGCCTCCAAGCCGTGAACGTTCGGGCCCCGGTGTTCCTCGCCCAAGCAGCAGCCGAGCACCTCGCCGCTCAGCCCGGAGGAAGCATCGTGAACATCGCGTCGATCCAGGCTCACGTCACGTCGCCAGGAGGCCTCCCCTACGCGTCGTCGAAGGCCGCCCTCGGAAGCGTCACGCGAACGTTGGCCGTCGAGCTCGGCCCCCTCGGCATCCGCGTCAACGCGATCGCGCCCGGTTACTTCACCGAAGACGAGCACCTCATGCGTTCACGCCCTGAGGTTGCTGCCTACCCGCTCGGGCGGTTCGGACGCCCCGAGGAGATCGCGAACGTGGTCGTGTTCCTTGCATCCGACGCCGCATCGTTCATCACCGGCGAGACGATCACCGTCGATGGTGGAACAAGCGCTCTCGTCCCCGAACGCGCCGCCGCGGTCGCGGCCCGCCAGGCACCGGTTCCCGCGTCGCTCCGACGAAGGATTCGAACCTTCGTCAAGAGGAATCTGCGGCGGCCTTGACCTTGTGAATCACCAGGGGCGGCGCGGAGCGCCTCGCCCCTGGCACTTAGGCCGTGCGGCGGTCGGGTGTGCTCGTGATGAGCGTGGGTGTCATGTGGTCGATCACGACGGCGCGGTCGATCACACAACGGGCCACGTCTGCGCGGCTCGGCAGGTCGTACATCACGTCGAGGAGCACTTCCTCGAGGATCGCCCGCAGACCGCGAGCACCGGTGCCGCGCTTGAGTGCTTCTTGAGACACTGCTTCGAGCGCGTCGTCGGTGAGCACGAGATCGACGTCGTCGAACTGAAAGAACTTCTGGTACTGCTTGAGCAGCGCGTTCTTCGGCTCCACCAGGATGCGCATGAGCGCGTCTTGGTCGAGGTTGTGCACGGCGCCGACCACCGGCAAGCGGCCGACGAACTCGGGGATCAGTCCGAACTTCAAGAGGTCTTCGGGGAGCACGCCAGCGAACAGCGCGCCGATGTCCTTCTCGTCGGCCTTGCGGATGTCGGCGCCGAAGCCGACGCCGCGGTTCCCGACGCGACTCTCGATGATCTTTTCGATACCCGCGAACGCTCCGCCACAGATGAACAGGATGTTCGTGGTGTCGATCTGGATGAACTCCTGGTGCGGGTGCTTGCGTCCGCCCTGGGGCGGCACCGACGCGGTCGTTCCCTCGAGGATCTTCAGCAGCGCTTGCTGCACGCCCTCACCGGAGACGTCGCGAGTGATCGACGGGTTCTCGGCCTTGCGCGCGATCTTGTCGATCTCGTCGATGTAGATGATCCCGGTCTCGGCCTTCTTCACGTCGTAGTCCGCCGCTTGGATCAACTTGAGCAAGATGTTCTCGACGTCTTCACCCACATAGCCGGCTTCGGTGAGCGCAGTCGCGTCGGCGATGGCGAAGGGGACCTTCAAGAGGCGCGCGAGCGTTTGTGCGAGCAACGTCTTGCCGCAGCCGGTGGGGCCGATCAGCATGATGTTGGACTTCTGGAGCTCGACTTCGGGATCGCCGAACGCGCCAGCCTGCACGCGCTTGTAGTGGTTGTAGACCGCGACCGAGAGGATCTTCTTCGCGCCGTCCTGACCGATGACGTAGTCGTTCAGGTACTCGTAGATCTCACGCGGCTTGGGCAGCTCGTCGAATCGAACCTCGGAACCCTGCGAGAGCTCCTCTTCGATGATCTCGTTGCAGAGGTCGATGCACTCGTCGCAGATGTAGACGCCCGGGCCGGCGATGAGCTTCTTGACCTGCTTCTGGCTCTTGCCACAGAACGAGCACTTCAGCAGGTCGCCGCCATCACCGAACTTCGCCACGTGGTTCCCCATGCCTATAGCCCGGTCGCGCTCGCTCGTGACCGGGGTGCCCGTCCACGCCAGTGCAGATTCGCTCGCCTGCGCACCGCTCTAGCTGACCCCGGCCGCGGCCGCGACGGACGCCAGCTCGCGGTTGGTGATCACCTCGTCAATGATGCCGTACTCCTTGGCCTCCGGTGCGCTCATAATGAAGTCGCGGTCCGTGTCGCTGCCGACCTTCTCGACGGTCTGACCCGTGTGGTGGGCCAACAGCCGATCGAGCAGTTCGCGCATGCGCACGATCTCCTTGGCCTGGATCTCGATGTCGACGGCCTGGCCCGAGGTGCCACCGTGCGGTTGGTGGATCAGGATGCGTGCGTGCGGGAGCGCGAAGCGCTTGCCCTTCGTGCCCGCTCCGAGCAGCACCGCGGCCGCCGAGGCGGCCTGCCCGACGCAGATCGTCTGGATGTCGGGCTTGATGTACTGCATCGTGTCGTAGATCGCGAACAAGGCGGTGATCTCACCACCGGGCGAGTTCACGTAGATCGAGATGTCCTTGTCGGGATCTTCGCTCTCGAGGTGCAGGAGCTGCGCGATCAACAGGTTGGCAACCTGGTCGTCGATCGGCGTGCCGAGGAAGATGATCCGCTCCTTGAGGAGCCGTGAATAGATGTCGAAGGCGCGCTCACCACGGTTGGTCTGCTCGATCACCGTGGGCACGAGGTAGTTCTTGATCGGGTCGCTCACTCGCTCGGCTCCTGTTCCTTCTCTGATTTCTGCTCTGGTTTTGGATCTGGCGTCTGGACTGGTGATGGGGGTTCGGTGTCCTCGGCGGCGGAGCCACCGGGGAGGCTCAGATCGACGGGGGCACCTGACTCGTCAACGACAGTGGCGTGGTCGACCATGAACTGGAGCGCCTTGCCACGGGCGATGTCAGAGCGTACCGCCTCCAATGTGCCCCTTTGTTCGAACTCTTTGCGCACCTTTTCCTGAGTTTCCTCGGCCCGTTCGGCCATCCGGGCAATCTCGGCATCGAGCTCCTCGTCGGTCGCGGAGATGCTCTCCTGGGCGACCACGGCGCGGAGCGCGAGGTCGGCTCGAACACCCATCGTGGAACCCGCTCGCAGGTCGGCGACGAATGGTTCCTGCTCCTGACCGGTTGCCGCCAGGTATTGCGCGATGGTCGCGCCCTGGTGCTCCAGCCGGTGCGCGAGATCGTGCAGCCGGCGTTCCATCTCACCGACCACAAGCGCCTCGGGCAGCTCGTCGGTGACAAGCTCGGCGGCGGCACCGAGCACCTTGTCGCGCACGAGCATCTGCGTCTGCACTTTGGCGTACAGGGCGAGGCGCTCGCGCGCATCGGCTCGCAGCTCGTCGAGCGTCTCGAACTCGCTGACCTCAGAGACCCAGTCGTCGGTGAGCTCGGGCAGCACCTTGCGCTTGCCCTCCTTCACCAACACTTGGAATGTGACGTCTTCACCGGCGCGGTCGCCGAATCGCTCCGGCAGTGTGTCGTTGAACTTCAGGATGTCGCCGGCCTTCTTGGCGGGCAGCTCTTCATCCAACTTGGGAACCAGCGCGCCCGAGCCAACCTCGTAGAGGAAGTCGGTGGCGCTGAGCGCGTCGATCACCTCGTCGTGCACGGAGCCCTTGATGTCGATCTGCGCGTAGTCGCCGTCAGCGAGCGGTCCTGTCTTTTCCTCGAGATCGGCGAACCGGTCGCGCAGCATGTCGATCTGCGCGTCGACCGCGTCGTCGGGAACTTCGGGGTTCGGGACCTCCACGTGCAGGCCGTCGTAGCCCTTGACCTTCACGACGGGACGAACTTCGACCACGGCGTCGAACTTGACGTCGCCATCGGCCTCACCGGCGGTCACGTCAATTTCGGGCGGCGCGATCACATCGATGTCCTCGGCGGCGACTGCCTCGGCGTAGTAGTCCGGCAACGCATCGCGCAGCGCCTGCTCGCGGGCAACTCCGCTCCCCAACTGCGCTTCCAGGAGCTTGCGTGGTGCCTTCCCGGGCCGGAAGCCGGGGATCTTCACCTCACCGGCGATCTTCTTGAAGGCCGCGTCGACCGCCTTCTCGAACTCTGCG
>CAMDCC010000182.1 GCA_945889545.1 Bifidobacterium breve
CGAAATCACCGATGAGGTTGATCGGTGGCGTTGGCTTCTGGCCTTCACGTCCGAAGTGCGCGAGCGCTCCAGCCAGCGCGATGTAGTTGATGTCGTGGCCGGCGGCGTCGGCCATCGGCCCGTCCTGACCCCAGCCCGTCATGCGTCCGTACACGAGACGCGGGTTGCGCGCGAGGCAGTCGTCGGGACCAACGCCAAGGCGTTCGGTGACCCCAGGGCGATAACCCTCGATCAGCGCGTCGGCCTGCTCGACGAGTCTCATGACGGTCTCGACGCCGTCGGGGTTCTTGAGATCGACGCCGATCGAACGACGGTTGCGGTCGAGCACCGGCACGCTGCCGGGATCGAACCCACGCTCGACCGATTGTGTGCGGTGCACCCGCACGACTTCGGCCCCCATGTCGCTCAGCAACATCGCGGCGAACGGCCCCGGGCCGATGCCCACGAGCTCGACGATCTTCACTCCCGCCAGTGGCCCTGCCACGTCACATGCCTCCTCTTCGGTGAGGAACGAGGCTACCGACTGCGTGGCAGCTTCAGGCTGGGCCCGCGCCAGCGCCCGCGGCCGCCGTGGAGCGCGGCGAGGCCGCCGCGAGCGTGCTCTCGCGAACCGAGATCGAGGGCGGCATGCGGAGCGGGGAGCGGGCCGACGTGGCCAGGCTCTTCACCGCACTCACGATGGAGCCGGTGACGGACGCGATCGCCGCGAGCGCCGGTGCGCTCCTGCGCGAGTTCCGACGATCACATTCAGGGATCGACGTCGTGGACTACGTGGTGGCCGCGACCACACTCGAGGTCGGCGCGCAACTCCTGACCCTCAACGTACGGCACTTCCCAATGTTCGATGGCCTCGAACCGGCGTTCTGAGCAGACGTAGGGTGGCGGCCTGATGCGCTTCGCCACTTGGAACGTCAACTCGCTGAAGGCGCGCCAAGAACGCGTCGAAGAGTGGCTTCAGTACGCGGAGCCTGACGTGCTTTGCGTCCAGGAGACGAAGCTCTCCGACAAGACCTTCCCGCAGCTCTCGTTCGGTGCGCTCGGCTACGAGGCCGTGCACCACGGGCCCGGGCAGTGGAACGGGGTAGCCACGCTGTCGCGCGTCGGCATCGACGACGTGTCGAGCGGGTTCGGCGATGGCGTCGTCGATCCGTACGAGGGCGATGCCCGGATGCTCACCACCACGTGCGGCGGGGTGCGCTTCGTGAACGTGTACGTGCCGAACGGACGCGAGGTTCCGAGCGAGTTCTACGACCGCAAGCTCGAGTGGTTCGACTGCCTTGCCAAGTGGCTCGACGCCAACGCGAAGCCGAGTGATCCCCTCGTGATCCTCGGTGACTTCAACGTGGCGCCCGAGGACCGCGACCTGTGGTCACCCAAGGCATTCAAGGGCTCGACGCACGTGACTCCCAAAGAGCGCGCCGCCGTGGCGCGTCTGCAGGAGTGGGGCATGCAGGACGCGTTCCGGGCCGTCTACCCCAACACCGACAAGCTGTTCAGCTACTGGGACTACCGCCGCGGCGACTTCCACGAACACCGCGGCATGCGCATCGACCTCGTGCTGGCCACGCAGCCCATCATCGATCGCGTGCAGTGGGCCCTCGTGGATCGCCAGGCGAGGAAGGGCAAGCTCCCCTCCGATCACGCCCCCGTGGTGATCGACCTCGCCGACTGACACTCGCGGCAGCCCGAACGACCGCTTTCGGGGCACCACGGCCTCCCTGGAAGGGCGCTCGATTGCCCCGAAACATCTATACGCGGTGGAGCGTGGCTTCGCAGTGGTGCACGAGCGGCTGACCGCTGGCGGCCATCTCGAGCCGGTACCAGAGCGCGTCGCCGTCGCGATGTTCGATCGTCCGGCGCATCTGCGTGACCTGGCTCCCCGTCGGCGTGTAGGCGATTGCGAGGCTCGAGAGCTCGATGCGCCCGTCGGTGGCCGTCCCGTCGTGCACCTCGACCACACCGAGGGGATGCGCGAGGACGAACTCGACCCGCCCGGCTTCGGTCGCTCGGAGATAGCCGGCCTCCTCGTGTGAAGCCGAGCCATCGGCCAGCCAAGTGTGCTCCGAGTAGGCGAGCACCATCCGGTCGAGTCGGGCGTACGAGAACTCGATCTCGTCCCGGTACGTGAAGTCGGCGCAATTGGGGTACTCGCCCAGGCCTTCGCCCTCCCACCGGCCGACGAGCCACGCGAGTGCGGCGGGAAGATCCATGCGAGAAGATTGGCACCATGACGGCCACCTCGGAGAACCCCGGGATCTCTCCGAACCCCAATCCCAACCCTTATCTCCGCGGCAACTACGCCCCCGTCCGAGACGAGCGCGACGACGCGGATCTCGAGGTCACGGGCGCGATCCCGCCCGACCTCAACGGTTTGCTGCTTCGCAACGGGCCGAACCCGATCATCGACCCGGACCCGGCGATGTACCACTGGTTCCTCGGCGACTCGATGCTGCACGGCATCGAGCTGCGCGATGGTCGCGCCCGCTACCGCAACCGCTACGTGCGCACGCAATCGGCTGCGACCGATCTCGGCGAACACGCGCCAGGCCAGAGCGCGGACATCAACGGCCTCCAGGCGAAGGCGAGCACCGCGCTCGTGCACCACGCCAACCGCATCCTGGCGCTGTACGAGGTGAGCCTCCCGACCGAGGTGTGCGCTGACCTCTCGACGATCGGCGCGTACGACTTCGACGGCGCGCTCACCACGCCTTTCACCGCACATCCCAAGATCGACCCCGTCACCGGCGAGATGGTGTTCTTCGGATACGACCTGTTCGGCCCTCCCTATGTCCGGTACCACGTCGTCGGTCCGGGTGGGGAGCTGACCACGACCGAGTCGATCACGCTGCCCGCCCCGGTGATGATGCACGACTTCGCGATCACGTCGACGCGGGCAGTGTTCCTTGATCTCCCTGTCGTGTTCGACCTCGCACTCGCCGGCACACAACCCGCTCCGTTCGGGTGGCGACCCGACAACGGAGCACGCGTCGGCGTGATGCCACGCTCGGGGACGGATGCCGACGTCGTGTGGTGCGACGTCGAGCCGTGTTACGTGTACCACCCGATGAACGCGTACGACGATGCCAACGGCAACGTGGTGCTCGATGTGTGCCGTTACCCCGACATGTTCGTCGCGCAGAAGACCGGTCCGGGCGCCAGCGTCGCACCGCGACTCGAACGTTGGGTCGTCGACCCCAAGCGCGCGCGGGTGACGGTGGAGATCCTCGACGACGCTGGCCAAGAGCTCCCGCGCATCGACGAGCGTCAGACGAGCCGCGTCCACCGATACGGCTACACGATGGAGGTCAACGCGGAGTGGGCGGTGCAGAACGGCCTGCGCAAGCACGACCTCGCAGCCGGGAAGGTCGAGCGCCAAGACGCCGGCGCAGGACGTGCCGCGGGTGAGCCCATCTTCGTGCCCGCGTCACCCGACGCCGGCGAGGACGAGGGCTGGGTGCTCTCGGTCGTCTACGACGCCACCACCGACTCGAGCGACGTGATCGTGATCGACGCCACCGACTTCACCGCGCCGCCCGTCGCCACGATTCACCTCAAGCGGCGGGTCCCCTTCGGCTTCCACGGCATCTGGGTGGGCGGCGCGGCGCTCGGCTGAGACCAGCTCAACGCCAGGTCTGCGCCTCGCGCCAGCGGTCCTCCACGCCCCACTCGCGAGCCCAGTGCTCGACGTACGCGTCGTCGAACGCGAGCCCGGTCGAGAGGATCGAGCGCACGTCGCCCTGATCGCGCGGTCGCCACGCGATGAGCTTGTGCACCAGCACGTCCTCCACGGCGAGCACGTGGTCGACGGCCCGCTCGATGGCGAGTGACTGGTACGGCGTGCCCGCGATGATCAGGTCGACCAAGCCGTCGGTGCGCTGAGCCCGGATCAGGTGCGGCTCGCCTTGGTCCTCGAGCACTCGGACGTCGAAGCCAGCGTCGATGAGACCGGGAACGATGCCAGGGTGCGGCTCGACGAGGAAGTCGACGTCAGTCGTGTCGCGAAGAGCGTCCCGATACTTCATCGCCGCGAACGCGCCGATCAGCGTCCACGGAACCTCGAGTCGATCGAGCAGGGCCCGGACGACGACGAAGCATGCCTCGTTCTCGGGCCCGCTCGAAGAACTGGAGCTCCGGGATGTCGTCATCGTCGTCCTCCAGTGGGGGCAGACCGATTGCGATGCGCTTCGGGTTGATGAACTCGCGCATCCACCGCCGCTGCTCGTCGGTCGCCGGCGTGTAGCTCTCCGCGTCCTTCAGGGACTCGGCCAACTTCGCCATGTAGCGCTTGTCGTGCTCGCTCACCGCCACGAGACCATCGTACGCCCGGAGTAGGCACGGACCGCCCGCGTAGCCCTTCACGCTGTGACCGGGCACGGGATCCCCGAGATGAGCATCGCCGAGATGAGCATCGCGTGGATCCGCGCAGCGAGTGGGACGCGGCACAACCACGAAGAAGGCGGCCCCCGCTCGAACGGCGCCTGAACGTCACTGAGATCTCCGAACGTGGTCACCGCGCCATGACCAATCACGAGAGCGAACCCGAGATCGAGGCTTCCGACGAGCAACTCGCCGGCGTGTACGCCAACTGGACGCGCGTGATCTACTCCACGAACGAGTTCACCATCGACTTCGTGCGACTGGACCCAGCCGCAGAGTGGCCACGCGGTATCATGGTGTCGCGCATTGCAGTGCCGCCAAATGCATTCGCGATCTTCACCGACCAGGCCCAGGCAGCCTGGTCTGAATACCTGCGGAGAGCGATGCCCAGGGAGTTGGACAATGGCGTATAAGCGGTCTTCGGGTCGTCACATCATCAAGATCTCACGTGAGGAGTTCGAACGTGGGATGGACTCCGATCGTGTTCGCATCAGCGAGGAGATCGAGCGGCGCTGGCTGCTCGAGCTGCTCCGCGAGAAGCCGCATCTCGATCCGCGGAACTGGCCCAAGCGGCCGAGCGAGTAGCACCGCAGACCGGCGCATTTCCCCCGCACGTCCAGCTGATCGCCCTCAGGAAGCTTTGCGGCGCCGGTACTCCTCGATCGCGTCCGGCGTGACGTGCCAGATCCCGTCGACAGAGACGCGAGGGATCTTGCGGTAGAGCCGAGCTCCACCATTTCCAGGGTCGTCATGCCGAGGCGGGCGGCGGCGGCGGGAAGCATGAGCGGCTCACTGTCGGACGGTTCAAGGGCCATCGGTGGGCCGGGCCCCATGATCTCCTGGACCAGTGCGGGCGCGAGCCTCCCAGACTTGACGACGCGTGACCCGCACCGGTGTCGTCACCCTGACAGACAAAGGCGGCGGTAGCGTCACACGCTGACGACCACGGGGGCCTCGTCACGGGGGGTTTGGGTGGCCAAGCCGGCGAAGCGCACCATCACGAAGGCGGCGGCGCTGTTCCCCGGGCCCGACGGCCGCGCCAACGTCGGCCTCGGCCTCGGGACGCTGTCCAGCGGCGCCGGAGCAAGGGCCGCCGCACGCGACCTCCCCGCATTCATGGACACCCTCCGCGACCTCGGGCTCCTCGGAGCTGCCACGCCCGCACCCATCCTTGGTGGGTGGCGGGACGCGAAGCGGCTGATCATCCGCTTCAGCTTTGGTACCGATTCGGACGCAGGTCATAGCCGTGCTCAGCGATGGTGGAGGCGTGGACGATGGCTGCTCCCGGGGCGGCAACGCCGCGGCGGTACGTCTCGACGATCGCATCGAGCGTGGCGCGAGGTCGGCGTCGCTGCGCACGGAAGACTCGTGACGCGTCGATCATGAGAACGTGCTCAGGAGAGCGCTTCGAACGGCTCATCACGATGATCGCGGACTCGGTCACGCGTGGGGCAATCGCGTCGTTGAGGCGCCTGGCGGGAAGCAACGGTTCGTCCGGTGAGCACCAGACCACGGCCTCGATGAGGTCGGCTTCGATGAAGGCCTTGCGAATGTCGGTTTCGGAGGACGTGCCGCAGCTCTGCGCGGCGCGGCTCAGCGCTCCCACCCCAAGCACGACCGCCAGCCGTGCTTCGGGCTTCATCGACGCGACGCAGTGTTGTACCCAGCCCCAGTCGGCGTATTCCGCCGGCGGAATGCCGTAGCCGAACCGGCCGAAACGATCATTTCGGTACACGGCTGGGTCGACCCTCTGCTCCCAGACCGGGTTCGCGACCACGACGTCGAAGGTGCGGAGTCGGTCGCCCTCAACGAATGCCGGTTCTTGCAGTGTGTCTCCACGAGCGAGGACGACGTCGGCGGGCCCCCGCGAGAGGACGATGCGGCCGAGCGCGCAGGCGAGCGGGTCGATCTCCTGACCGAAGAGTCGGAGTCTTGCCGAACCGTTCGATCCGGCTTTGGTCGACGCCGCGCCGCGCGCCGCGCGCCGCAACATCCCGGC
>CAMDCC010000183.1 GCA_945889545.1 Bifidobacterium breve
CCCCATCACTCCTGGCACGACGGTGGTGATCCCACCGAGCACCACCGCCACGACCAAGCCGGCGCCCACCACCACGAAGCCCGCGCCCACCACCCAACCGCCGGCCGCAACCACGACGAAACCGCCCCCCACCACCACGCAGCCGACCACGACGACGAAGCCCGATCGCAACACCGACGTCGGCATCACCGACAACGTGATCACTCTGGCCGTGATCGCCGACGATGCCGAGACGTTCCAAGGGATGCAGACATGGCAGAGCGCAGTCAACCGCCGCGGCGGCATCGCCGACCGCAAGGTCAAGCTCGATCTGCTCGAGACCGGCGGCACGGCTGAGGGATACGCCGAGGCGGTGGCCACCGCGTGCGACCGCGCCTTCGCGATCGTCGGCAGCTTTTCGCGGTTCGACGCGTCGGCCGAGAACGCCGGATGCGCGCTGATCCCGGATCTTCCGGTCCAACCCGTCGCGGCCGACCACAGCGCGGCAAGCAACACCTTCGCCGCGTTCCCCCGACAGTCAGGCATCGAGGCCGTCGGGCCCTACGCATGGCTCCTCGCCAACGTCGCTGGTTGCTGCAACCAGTTCGTGCTCATCCCCGACTCGGAACCCGAACGCGCACCCACGCTGACTGCGATCGACGCCGCGGCGGCAGCCGGCTTCACGACCGCCGGATCAGTCGACGTAGCCCCAACCGACGACTCCGTCCGCTACGCCGAGATCCTCGACGACCTCGAAGCAGCCGGCAGCACGTTCGCCACCAGCGGACTGGGCGGCAGCTCGACGGTGTTGCTGCGGACGACGGCCGTCGGCCGCGCACCCGACGTGCTCGCCTGGTACTGCGACGCAAGCTGCTACGACGCCGTGTTCCTCACGGACGGCGGCGACGCGGTCGACGGTCAGTACGTGGCAATCGAGACCGCGCCGTTCAGCGATCGCTCCGAGATCACCGCGATGCGCACATACCTCCGCATCACCAAGCGACTTGGGAACGACGCGAGCTACGCCGGACTCCGTGCGTTCGCCACCGGCATGCTTTGGGAGGCTGCTGCCAAGGCGG
This sequence comes from Bifidobacterium breve, assembly GCA_945889545.1. Classification (GTDB taxonomy): domain Bacteria; phylum Actinomycetota; class Acidimicrobiia; order IMCC26256; family PALSA-555; genus SHVJ01. The sequence continues at coordinate 1,059 of CAMDCC010000183.1, forward strand.
TGGTCGAGAACGAAGGCGAGAACGGACTCACTCGAGTCCGCGTGCTCGAATCGCTCGCGAACATCCATGACTTCACGGCTGGCGGCATCACCGGACCGACTGACGTGGCCACGGGCACGCCCAACGGTTGCTATGCGCTGTTGCAAGTGGTCGAGAGCGAATTCGAGCGGGTCAACCCACCCGACAAGGGCGTGCTCGGCTGCGGCTCCCAGAACCTCGTCGAGCTGCCGTAGCCCTCGCGGTCCGTCGGGCCGCTAGGATCACCGGTGACGAAGGGGAGTATCCCCGCTCGACGGTTGTCGTCAGTACGGCTTCGGCCCGGCACCCGTGCCTGCGATGCAGGTGGGAGAGACCTTCGGTGGACCTGTTGTGTCAACCGAAGGGACTTGCACCATGGGCGTACTCGCAGCCAGCACCAACGCCGGGAAGTTCGCCGACATCGACGTCGAACTCTGGCATTGGGTCGCCCTGGTGGTGGTCCTGGGCCTGATGCTCGGCGTGGACCTCTTCATTCACCGCGGCAACCACGAGCCCAACCCCCGACGGGCATTGGTGGAGTCGGCGATCTGGGTCGGTTGCGGTCTCGGCTTCGCGGGCGTCGTCTTGATCGCATGGGGAGGGACCGCGTTCAGTGAGTACCTGAGTGGCTACGTGATCGAGAAGTCGCTCAGCGTCGACAACGTCTTCGTGTGGGCGATCATCTTCTCGAGCTTCGCCATTCCGCTGCGTTACCAGCACCGCGTCTTGTTCTGGGGCATCTTCGGAGCGTTGGCCTTGCGCGCGGTGTTCATCGTGGCCGGCTCGACGCTCATCGATCGCTTCTGGTGGTTGCTCGTCGTCTTCGGTGTCGTGTTGATCGCGTCGGGGATCAAAGTTGTTCGGCACCGCGACGACGAAGGCCACCAAGAGCACAACCGAGCCGTGAAGCTGCTCGGCCGCTTCATGCCCGTACAGAACGAGCTCGCCGGGCACCACTTCGTGGTCCGAAAGGCGGGCAAGTGGGTCGCCACTCCCCTGCTCGCCGCGCTCGTGGTCGTCGAGGTCACCGATGTGGTCTTCGCGGTCGACAGCGTGCCGGCGATCCTCGCGGTCTCACGCGAGCCGTTCCTCGTGTTCGCGTCGAACGCGTTCGCGATCCTCGGGCTGCGCGCCTTGTACTTCCTCCTCGGGAACGCCAAGGAGAAGTTCCACTACCTCTCGCACGCCCTCGGAGCCATCCTCATCTTCGTGGGTATCAAGATGACGGCGTCGCGCTGGTACCACATGCCAACGACGCTTTCGCTCGTGATCATCATCGCAATCCTCGGCGCGGCGATCGTCTTCAGTATCCGCAAGACGAAAGCGGCCGCGGCTACCGCGAACGGCGGCGGTTCTCCTTCGCCAGCCCAGGAGGCTGCCACGGATCACCAGCCGTAACGTCGGTACCGGGGCGCACGATGTTGTCGATGGCATCGAGCGTGCCCTCGTCGAGTCGCACGTCGGCGCCCGCGAGCGCGTCGTTGAGCTGTTCCATCGTGCGAGGGCCGATGATCGCCGAGGTCACGGCGGGGTGCTCGAGCACGAACGCGTGCGCGAGGTGCGTGAGACTCACGCCGGCATCGGACGCGACCTGGAGGAGCTGTTCCACAAGATCGAGACGCTCTTCGTGGGCACGCTTTGCTCGCTCACTCTGGTGCTGGGCACCGAACCCGCGCGCCATGCGCGAGTCCTCCGGCATCGGTTGCCCCTTGCGGTGGCGGCCCGTCAGCAAACCGCCAGCAAGCGGGCTCCACGGGATCACACCAATGCCGTACTTCTGGCAGGTCGGCAACACCGCACGCTCGATGCCCCGCATGAAGATCGAGTACGGCGGCTGCTCGCACACATAGCGTTCGCGCTGACGGCCCTCCGATACCCACTGCGCTTCGACGATCCGCTCCGCCGGCCACGTGGAGTGCCCGATGTATCGGACCTTGCCTTGGCGCACGAGATCGGTGAGCGCGCCGAGCGTCTCATCGAGGTCGGCCGAATCCTCAGGACGATGGATCTGGTACAGGTCGATGTAGTCGGTGCCGAGGCGCCGCAGGCTGTTCTCCACCTCTCGCAGGATCCAACGACGTGAGCCGCCGCGCATGTTGGGGTCCTCGCCACCCATTGGTGAGAAGAACTTCGTCGCGACCACCACGTCGTCTCGCCGACCGGCGATGGCCTTGCCGACGATCTCCTCCGACTCCCCCGCCGAGTACACGTCGGCGGTATCGATGAAGTTGATGCCCGCGTCGAGAGCCCGATGGATGATCCGGATCGAGTCGTCGTGGTCGGGGTTGCCCCACTGCCCGAACATCATCGCCCCGAGGCAGTACTCGCTGACGTGGACGCCGCTTCTTCCGAGGGTGCGCATCTTCACTCTTGCTTCGCTCCCGCTTCGCTACTTCCGCTCACCAGTGGAGGCGACGGATCCGACCCGGTGTACCGAAGCGCTTTAGTCGTTCTTCGTGGTGCTTGAGGTGTCGTCGATGCCGAGCGCGCCTTCGACTGCGTCGGCAGCCTTGTCGACTTCCTTCTCGTGACCAACCTTGTCTTTCACCACATCAGCCACTTTGTCGATCCCGCCCGAAACTTCCTTCTTGTTCTTGGAGACCAGCTTCTTCAGTCCGTCGAGGATTCCCATGCCTGCTCCTTCGTCGTCGAACACATCAACACTTGATCCGGGATCATCGCACGGTGCGGAAGAACTCGCGCACGTCGGGAACCCAGAGATCGGGGACCTCCATCGCGGCGAAGTGTCCGCCTCTCTGGTGCTCTGTCCAGTGAGTCACGTTGTACCGGTGCTCCACCCAGGAGCGAGGCATCTTCGTGACTTCGGCTGGGAAGTTGGCGATGCCTGTGGGTACCTCGATACGTGACTGCGGCATGGCTTCGCGCCCGACCTGGCGCATCTCCCAGTAGATGCGCGTGGACGATGCGGCGGTAGCGGTGACCCAGTACGTGGTCACGTTCGTGAGGAGCTGATCGAACGTGAACGACATCGGCGCTGCCGTTCCATCGCCGCCGTCGCTCCAGGCTCCGAACTTCTCAACGATCCAGGCGCACAGGCCAACGGGCGAGTCCTCGAGTGCATACCCGAGCGTTTGCGGCTTCGTTCCTTGTATCTCTTGATAGCCCGCACCGTCGCGCCGCCACTCGGCCATCCGCTGGAGCGCGGCTTCTTCTTCCTCGGTGAGCGGCGGTGCACTTCCATCCTTCGGGGCGCTGGCCACTACGAAGTTGAGGTGTAACCCAGCAACGGAATCAGGCGCGAGGTCGGCGACGTTCGAGCAGACGACCGAACCCCAGTCGCCACCTTGCGCGCCGTAGCGGTCGTATCCCAGTGAGCTCATGAGACGCGTGAACGCACCGGCGATACGACGGGGGTGCCATCCGGTCTCGTGCGTGGGTCCCGAGAAGGTAAAACCGGGCAGCGACGGGGCGATCACATGAAACGCGTCGCGCGGGTCCCCACCGTGTGCCGCGGGGTCGGTCAGTGGACCGAGCACGTCGAGAAACTCAACGACGGATCCAGGCCAGCCATGCACGAGCAGGAGCGGCAGCGCGTCCGGTTCCGGCGATCGGGCGTGGATCGCGTGGATGCGCTGCCCGTCGACTTCGGTGACGACGTGCTCGAAGGCGTTGAGTCGGGCTTCGGCCGCACGCCAGTCGTAGTGCGCCCGCCAGTACCCGACGAGCTCGGTCAAGAAGCCGAGCTCGGTCCCCTGATTCCAGCCGATGCCGCCAATCTGGTTCGGCAGACGCGTGCGGTCGATGCGCTCGTGCAAGTCGTCGAGCACCGACTGGCGCACGTCGACTCGGAACGGGCTGATCTCGATCGGATCATCCATGGAAGAGACTCCCCCAGACGTTCTCGGGTAAGAAACGGGTGCTGCAACCCCGAGTTCTTACCCGAGAAGCACTCACGACGCGTTGTGCGGTCAGTCGAACTGGGCGCTACCGGGCAGCTTGCGGGCCAGGATGTCGGCGAAGCGCGGGCGCAGCAGCTCTTCGTAGCTGTCGGTCGTCGGGATCCAGAAGTCGCCGGCGCGTATCGCGGCGAACACGATGTCGGCCACCTCCTCGGGTGAACGGCCCTGTGTGGTGGTCATCTCACGAAGCGCATCGGCGACGAAGTAGTGGTCCGGAGCCTGGGCTTCAGATGGAGGCTCATCCGGGCGGTTGCGGGTGGAGTCGGCGATCTTGGTGTCGACCGAGCCGGGCACGAGGCACGAGACACCAATGTGCTCCACGCCTTGTGCACGGAGGTCGTGGGCCACGCACTCCGCCAATGACGACGCGGCGAACTTCGAGACCACGTACGGCCCCGAGTACGCGACGGTCATGAGCCCGGCCATCGACGCCGTGATCACCACGTGCGCGGGCTCGTCCTGCTCGATCAGTCGGGGCATGAACGCACGGACGCCGTGGAGTGCGCCCCAGAAGTTCACGCCGAGCACCCACTCCCAGTCGGCGACCGTCCGTTGCCACGACACGCCACCCTGGAACACGCCGGCATTGAGGAACACGAGGTGCGCGCCACCGAACCGCTCGAACGTCGCGCCCGCAAGCACGTCGACCGCCTCGGCCTTCGAAACGTCGGTCTGGACCGAGAGCGTCTCGGCACCAAGTGCAGCGACGGTCGCTTCGGCATCCGCCAGCGCACCGACTTCCACGTCGGCGAGCACCACGTGCATGCTCTCGTCGGCCGCCTTTCGGGCCAGCCCGAGTCCGATCCCGCTCGCCGCGCCGGTGATGACGGCTGTCTTCCCGGCAAGCTCCTGCATCACCGACGACCCGATCACCGAGCGGTCCTGGCCCATTCGCGAACATCGGGGACAAACAACTCCGGCACTTCACCGGCTGCAAAGTGCCCGCCGCGGGGCATGTCGGCGAAGTGCACGAGGTCGAACTGCGCCTCGGCCCACCTACGAGACGTACGCATGATCTCCTTGGGATAGCGCGCGTAGCCGACCGGCTGGGTGGCCTTGGAGAACAGGTCGAGCGTGCCATCCTTCAAACCCTTGTCGAACTCGTAGTACATCCGAGCCGACGAGTGTGCCGTCGCCGTGAACCAGTACAGGCTGATGTTGTCGAGGAGCTGATCCTTCGTGAACGAGCGCTCAACATCGCCGTCGCAGTCCGACCACGTGCGGAACTTCTCGACGATCCACGCGGCGAGGCCGGCCGGTGAGTCGTCGAGCGCGTAGCCAACGGTCTGTGGCTTCGTGCTCTGCTCCTTGAAGTACCCGGAGTCATCGTCGTTGTACCTCGCCATGTC
>CAMDCC010000184.1 GCA_945889545.1 Bifidobacterium breve
CTGGAGCCGGCCAGCGTCTGAACACCCCGACCAACCCCACCGACACCGCGGGGTCGACCAGCCGCGCCCCCACACCCAACCCCACGAACACGACACCCCAAGAACAAAGGGCCGTGCCCCCTTGACCCGGCCCGCTCCTTCAGGGATGAGCTGCGGAAATGTTTCGGATCAGACCTTGCGCCACGACTGGACCGTGGCCGGGGTGCCAGCGGCCGTACCGAGGGAGACGACGGCCTTCACCGTCACCGGCACACCACCCGAGGGGTCGATCGCGGTCGCCGTGACTACGACGGTCCGGGTGGTGGCAGGTAACGGGATGCCCGCGAAAGGTAGCGCCGTAAAAGTTTGGTGCCCGGTGGTCTTGACCGTCACGACTTGAGCGACGAGCCCGCCGGCGAAGATCGCCGATTCACCCGCGGCAGGGTTCGTGACGACCAGGACGTTGATCGGCGAGTTCGGCACGTAGACGAGACCGTGGACCACGATCTGGGGCTTGGTGACCGACTGATCGACCGCGGTGCCGGCGTTCCAGGCCAAGTAGCCGGTGCCGGCGGTGCGCGGTGCGTAGATGGAGACGCCCGGTGTGCCTTCGGCGCTCGGATTGCCCGGCACGCGGGCGAAGAGCTCGGTCTTGCTCGAGTCCGAGTTGGCCGTGACGATGCTCGCGTTCCCGCCGAGCACGATCTGGACACCCGAGCCCGTCGCCGACCCGGGCACGAGCGCGTTGGCGGCAACATCGTTCGAGCACGGCGTGATCCCGGTGAACAGCTGAGTCTCACCGGGGCCGGGCTGTCCGCCGAAGACCGTGCCGTTCAACGTGATCGCGCCGGTGTTCTCGAAGTAGTAGACCCCGCTCGCCAGGTAGTAGTTGCCCGACGATGAGAACGTCGGTGCGCTCGTGTACTTCCCCGGGAACATCGTGGTGCAGCCGCCAGCCGTGACCCGAGCGGGTGCCGCGGCGGTTGGGACCTTCAGAGTCGGCAGCGGATCGGGCACCGGGAAGGTGGCTGGTTGGACGCACGTCCAGCCTCCGGTGACGTGCGGGTTGTCGGAGCTCGCGGCCGCGGCCTTCGCGTCCGTGCAGTAGGGGCTCGGGCCGTCGTACTCCTCGAGGGTGTCGTCGAAGAACAGCTGCGGCCCGTTCCCCGAGAAGGTGAAGCCGCCCGCGTTGAAGGCCTTGCCCACGAAATGCAGCTCGCCCTTCTGGGCCGAGTTCGTCGTGGTGGCACCCGCGAGGTTCGCGGGTGTGCCCGTCGGTCCCGGGTAGCCGGTGACCACGAACGCGTAGTCCGACGGGCTTGGGCCACTGCCGGTCGACCCGCTCAGCGTCGTGCAGGACAGCTGCACGGTGCGCCCGTTGATCGTCTGGTCCGGCATGGCCTGCGTGCCGGCCGCGACATTGGGGCAGTACGAGTTGCTGGCGCGCAGGAGCTGGATGGCGACGTCGGTCCCGCCGTCGGCGCCGTAGAGCTTGGCATCGGCGCCTCGGGTGACTTCGGTGGTCTTGAAGCTGCCGAAGGTGACGGTGAGCATCGACACCACGGTCGTTGCGAGCAGGCCGAGGAAGGCCATGGCGATGAGCAGCGACGTGCCGTCCTCGCCGCGGCCGCGCCGACGCATCGGGGCGTGGGGTGTCTTCATGGCGTCCTCCGGTTGCCCGAGATCTTGAACGTGTAGCCCGACGGGTCGGTAGCGGTGCCCGCCGTCTGCACGGTGAGCTCGACTCTCGTGCCGGTCACCGCGACCGTGGCGGCGCTCGATCCGGCAATGTTGCGAGCGATGACGTGGGTCGTGGCCGCGCCCGCGTGCACGCATGAGTAGCGGACGAGGCGCCACGTCCCGCTGTTGGACTGCACCGCGTATGCTGCGATGAACGTCGTGGTGCTGCTCTGTGTCTCGCGCCAGCGCAGGCGCAACAGATTTGTGACACCCGAGCACTCGGTGTTGGCGGTGGGCGCGGCCACCACGTCACCGGCCTGGTTGCCAGCGCTGTGCACATCAGGTGGCAACCAGATCGACAGCAGCTGCGCGTCGTTGGAACCCGCGAGACGGTTGTTTGCGTCGGCGGTCGTTCGCAGGCCAACGATCACCCCCGCAGTGAGCGGGGCCATGATCATGCCCATGACCACGATCGCCAGCAGGAGCTCCACGAGGGTGAATCCGGCTTCGCGGTTCGCGACGCAGCGGCTGCGCAGTCGGCTCACGCGTCGCTCCGCTTCACGACAGAGACGATCTCCGACGACTCGCTGCCTGGAGTCGTAGCCCGGATCGTGACGAGCTGGAGCTTGGCATCGGTGGCCGCGCAGGCAACGAAGGCCGACCCGTTCCAGCCGAGCACCTGCGTGATCGTCACGTCCGACGACGACCACCCTGTCGGGAGCGTGAGGCCCGACGTCGGGTTGTACGACGACGTCGTGACGGTCGGGCACGGCACGTACGTCTGGTTCTTGACCGAGTCGGCTGCACTCACCAGCACGACGTCGGCGTTGGCCTGGCCACGATGGATCCGTGAGAGGTTGATGGACGTGCCGAGGCCGGCGAGCAGTGCGGTCACCGCGATGCCGGCGATCGCGATCGTCAGCACCACCTCGACGAGTGTCTCGCCGCGTTGGTCCCGGATGTGTGCCCGCGCTCGGGTCAACCACGTGCGCAACATCGTCAGCCCAGATTCGACGAGTTGTAGATGCCGTACATCGCCTGCACGAGCGCAACGGCAACGAACCCGATGACCAGGCCCATGGCCACGATCATCGCCGGCTCGAAGAGCGCGGTCATCTTGTCGAGTCGGAACGAGAGCTCCTTCTCGTAGAAGTCGGCGGCGATCTCGAGCTGGTTGTCGAGCGTCCCCGTCTCTTCGCCGACGCGCATCATCTGGGTGACCATTCCCGGGAACAGTCCGGTCTGGTTGAGCGGAGTGGCCAAGCCCTCGCCTTGGAGCATCCGCTCACTGGCAGGCACGAGCGCGCGCGTGAACACCTGGTTGTCGGTGCTGTCGATGGCCGCAGTCATCGAGTCGGCGATGGGAATACCGGCCGACATCATGGCGCTGAGGATCCGGCAGAACCGCTCGACTACGGCCGCCTGCACGACGTCGCGCACGACCGGCAGGCGCAGCGCGATCCGGCTGCGCCGGTAGCGGCCGGCGTTGGTGCGCCCGTAGAGCACGAGGAGCGTGGTGAACACGGCGAACCCGAGACCGATCGCCCATCCCCACTTGCCGACCACGTCGCCGAGGCCGAGGATGATCCGAGTCGTGAGTGGCAGCTCGGCATCGAAGCCCTTGAAGAATTCGGCGAACTTCGGCAGCACGAACACCACCATGATGGCGACGGTCCCAACCGACATGAACCCGAGGATGATCGGGTAGGTCAGCGCCGACTTCACCCGTTGGCGGGTCGCAAGGTCGCGATCGATGTAGCTGGCGAGCTGGTCGAGCACCGAGTCGAGCTGGCCGCTGAGCTCTGCGGAGCGGACGATCCGTGGGTAGTACGACGGGAAGTGCTCGGCGTGGGTGGCGATGGCGTCGGAGAACGAGTCGCCGCCCCGAAGCTGATCGGCCAGCTCGGTGAGCATCTGTCGAAGCACCGGGCTCTCGACCTCCGAGGAGATCGCCTCGAGGGCATCGAGGATCGGGATGCCGGCGCGCAAGAACGCGCTGAGCTGGCGCGACAAGTTGGCGATGTCGAGCGCTTTGACCTTCTTCTTCGTGATCTCGATCTGGTTGAACTTCTTGCGTTCCCGCAACGACCGGACCTTCAGCTCGCGAGCCATGAGCTCGTAGCGCGCGCTCACTGCGGTTGGCGCGCTGATCACTCCCGCTTGTTTGGCGCCGTCGGCTCCGACGGCGACGTACTTGTACCGCTGCATTGGCTTGGCCTCCCTACCGGACGTACACGCTGCGGATGGTCTCTTCGATGGTGGTCACGTCCTCGCTGATGAGTCGGAGCGCCTCGTCGCGCAGGGTCCGCATCCCCTCGCCGACCGCAGCAGCTCGGAGCTCGTCGTAACCCGCGTCCTCGATCACCAGCTGGCGAATCTTTTCGGTGACCGGCAGCAGCTCGTACACGCCGAGGCGACTCGCGTACCCCGTGTGCCCGCACAGGTTGCACCCACCTCCGTGCCACCACTCCTGCTTGACGGTGCTGGTGTGCTGCTCGAAGAACGCGAGATGGTCCGCGGAAGGCTCGAATGGCTCACGACAGGAGTTGCAGATCCGGCGCACCAGTCGTTGGGACATGACTGCGAGCACCGACGACGTGATGAGGAAAGGCTCGACGCCCATGTCGCGCAGACGCTGCAGCGAGGTCACGGTGTCGGTCGCGTGAATCGACGACAGCACGAAATGCCCGGTCAACGCTGATTGCACCGCGATGCGCGCCGTCTCGACATCGCGGATCTCACCGACGAGGATCACGTCGGGGTCCTGGCGCATGATGGACTTCAGCCCGTCGGCGAAGGTCAGACCGGCCTGTTGGTTCACCTGGATCTGGTTGATCGTCGGGATCACGTACTCGACCGGGTCTTCGATGGTGGTGATGTTGCGCTCGGCCGAGTTGATCTCTGTGAGTGCCGCGTACAGCGACGTGGTCTTCCCGCTCCCGGTGGGCCCGGCGCAGATGACCATGCCGAACGGTGACCGGATGAGGCGCGAGAACGTCGCCCTGGCATCCCCGGCCATCCCGAGCTCACTGAGGGAGCGCAAACTCCGCGTCTTGTCGAGCAAGCGGAGGACCGCCTTCTCGCCCCAGATCGTCGCCGTCGTGGCGACGCGGATGTCCAGCGGGCGACCGTCGACCGTGGCTTGTATCTGGCCGTCTTGCGGTCGCCGCCGCTCGACGATGTTCATGTCGGCCATGACCTTGATACGCCCGATCAGGGCCTGGGCCATCGAGCCGGGGATCCGGGTGACGTCGCTGAGCACGCCATCGACGCGGAACCGCACGCGTACCACGCCGTCCTGGGGTTCGATGTGGATGTCGGACGCTCGGTCACGCACCGCCTGCGTCAGCAGCATCGTCACGACCTGTACGACCGGCGCGTTGTCGTCGACCATGATGCTGGTGGCCGGTTCGTCCTTGGGGCGACTCGCCGCGACGAGGTCCTCGTAGGCCTGGACCTGGCGCTCGACGCCATCGAGCGCCATGTAGGCCTGGTTGATCGCGCGGTTGATCTCCGACGCTGACGCGAGCACCGTGATGATCGGTCCGCCGACGTCGGCTTCGATGGTCGAGCGTGTGTCCTCATCGAGCGCATCGTGTACGGCGACCTCGAGCCCGTCGGGGGTCACGCGCACCGGCGCGACCTCGTAACGGCGAGCGGTCGCTTCGGACAGGCGCTTCACCGCCTCCGGCTCGGGGAGAGTCAGGCGCAGGTCGGCGACGCGGAGCCCGAGCTGTTCAACGAGGACCCCGACAAACTCTCGTTCGCTCACGGCACCGAGTTCGATGAGCTGGGCTCCAAGACGGCGACCGGAAGCCACTTGTTCCGCGAGGGCGTGGTCGAGCTGCTCGGGCGTGACGAGGCCTCGCTGCACCAGCATGTCGCCGATGCGTCCCCCATCGCCCGGTCCCGCAGCGAGGGCGAAGGCCGTGTCGCCGTTCGGCGCCATCCAGTGGATCGGCGAGTCAACGCTTCCTCGAGCGCGTTTCCGCTTGCTCGCTCGGGCCGTGGGCGCGGATTCCACCTGGGTTGCGGACACGATCTGGGGCGCGGATTCCACCTGGGTTGCGGACACGACCGGGGGCGCAGCCGGGGCTTTGGTTTCGGCCGCGAGCCGCCGCTCGTCGTCCGTGACCACGATGTCGACTGCCTTGCGCCGTAGCTTCACCGGTTGCTCCAGTTCTTCCGTCCCACTGGAAGATCGGCTGGCCCGGGTCGCCACTTGAGGCCTGGATCCAGCACCCGAGGGCAGGTTTCCCGTCCCGAGGTGCGCGGCGGGCCAGGATGGGTGTGTGACAAACCTTGAGATCGGCGGCGCGGTCCTGGCCGGTGGGCTGGGGGCGTCGATCGGCTCGTTCGCGGCAGTCGCGGACGAGCGCATGCCAAACGGCGAGTCACTCGGGGGTCGGAGCCACTGCGTCTGCGGGGCCCCGATCAAGGCCCGGGACAACCTGCCGATCGTGGGCTGGCTGCTGAGGAGGGGCCGGGCCCGGTGCTGCGGTGCCCGGATCCCAGGTTGGTACGTGGTCGTCGAGATCGCCGCGGC
>CAMDCC010000185.1 GCA_945889545.1 Bifidobacterium breve
CGTTCGCGGCGATCATCGGCGCTCTGCTCGCCATCCCCTCGCTTCGGCTCGGCGGCATCTACCTCGCCCTCGCCACACTCGCGTTCGCGTTCATGTTCCACAACGTCATCGTCCCGCTCAAGGCCGTCGGCGGTGGCCAACTTCCTCCCCAGGTATCACGCCCAGGCTTCCTCGACGACGACCACGTGTTCTTCCTCTTCGCCATCTTGCTGCTGGCCGTCGTCGGGACGATCGTGGTGCTCGTTCGTCGTGGGACCACCGGGAAGTTCCTCGACGCGCTGCGCGGTAGCGAGACCGCCGCGACAGCATTGGGCATCAGCGCGGCGCGAGCGCGGGTCGTGGCGTTCGCCCTGTCCGCGGGAATCGCCGGACTCGGTGGCGGCCTGCTCACGTTGCACGAGGAGCAGGCGAACTACACCGCGAACTTCTACCCGTTCTTGGGACTGTTCTGGTTGGTGCTCGTCGTGACCCTCGGCGCGCGCACCGTCGAGGGCGCGATCCAGGCCGGTCTTGCGTTCGCGCTCTTCCCCGAGCTCCTCAAGGCGCTGGGAGCACCAGGCGCAATCCAGTTCGTGCTGTTCGGGCTGACCGCGGTCGCATACGCCAAGCACCCCGAAGGGCTCCTCGAGTTCGGCAAACGCAGACAGCTCGAAGCGATCCAACGCCGACTCGATCGGCGCAGTCGCGAAGCACTCGAGGCCGTGGAAACATGACACTGCTCGAGGCGCGCAGCATCACGAAACGGTTCGCCGGCATCACGGCACTCAACGACGTGTCACTCGCCGTCGAACCCGGCGAAGCCGTGGGTCTCATCGGACCGAACGGGGCCGGAAAGACCACCTTCTTCAACTGCCTCCTCGGCATGCTTCGACCTGATGGCGGCAGCGTCCACTTCGACGGCACCGACATCACGCGGTACCCGGTGCACAAGCGCGCCCGTCTCGGGTTCGGGCGCACGTTCCAACGGATCGAGCTCTTCGGCGGCATGACCGTTCGCGAGCACCTGCTCGTCGCCGAGCGCGCCCGCATCGGGACCGGGCGACTGTGGAAGGACTGCCTCAACCTGGCCCGACCGACCAACGAGGAGCACGAACGCGTCGCGCGAACGTTGGAGCTGCTCAGGCTCGACGATGTGGCCGACCGCCGGATCGAGGCGCTGAGCCTCGGGCGGGCGCGTCTTGTCGAGCTGGGCCGGGCGCTCATGACCGATCCGTTGCTGCTCTTGCTCGACGAGCCATCTTCAGGCCTCGACCAGCGCGAGACGCAGGATCTCGTGCGGATGCTCCATGTGGTCCAGAGCGAACGCGGTACCGCCATCCTCTTGGTTGAGCACGACGTCGGAATGGTGCAGGCATTCGCGAGCCGCCTCTACGTCCTCGACTTCGGCACCCTGATCGCGGAAGGCGCAACGGCCGAGGTGATGCACGACAGCGCCGTGCGACGCGCCTACCTCGGCGAGCTCACCACGACGAGCGCCGAACAGCCGGAGCGCACGGTCGTGTCGGTTTCCACGGCGGACTCCACAACGCCAACTGCGGAACCCAACGCGCCCCTCTTGGACCTGCGCGATGTCAACGCTGGTTATGGGCCCTTTCGCGCGCTCTTCGGCGTCTCGTTCTCAATCGCCGAGGGAAGCGTCGTCGCGCTGCTCGGCGGCAACGGCGCAGGAAAGACCACGATCGCCCGCGTCGTCACCGGTTTGGTACCGGTCACCTCAGGGGAAGTGCGCTTCGACGGCACCAACATCGCAGGCATGCCGCCATGGCAGATCGCGCCGCTCGGCATCGTGCACGCACCCGAAGGACGCTCTGTGTTCAGCTCTCTCACAGTCGAGGAGAACCTGACGCTCGACTTTCGGCGCAACCTCGGCCGCAAGGGCGTGTCAGCAGGACTCGAGCGCGCGTATGAGCTCTTCCCGCGCCTTGGCGAGCGCCGCAAGCAGCTCGCTGGGACACTTTCTGGCGGCGAGCAGCGGATGCTGGCACTCGCACGCGTCCTGGTGCGACCACCGCGGCTACTGGTGGTCGACGAGCTGTCGCTCGGACTCGCGCCGATCGTCGTCGATGAGGTCTACGCGAACCTCCAGAAGGTGCGGCAGACGGGGACGACGATGCTGATCATCGAGCACTACGTCGGTCACGCTCTACAGATCGCGGACACGGCGGTGCTGCTCCAACACGGTGAAGTGGTTTACGACGGACCCTCGGCTGACCTCGGCAACGTGTCCGAGCGACTCCTCGAGAAGCACGACGCCAACTGAAACGAGACCGCAGGGTGGATCTCCTCAAGGGTTACCGCGTCTTGGACGTGTCGACGCATGGCGTCGTGCCGATCGCGGGGAGCATCCTCGGGGCATGGGGTGCCGACGTCATCAAGGTCGAAGACCCGGAGCATGGCGACCTCATGCGCGGCGGCACCGTCTGGGGCGTGCCACCACCCGAAGGCGGCTCGTGTCACCTGTACCACATCTTCAATCACGGCAAACGGTCCGCGGCGATCAACTTGAAGCACGAGCACGGTCGCGAGGCGCTGCTCAGGCTGACTGAGAGCAGTGACGTCTTCCTGACGAGCTTCCTCCCTCGGGTGAGGAAGCGTCTGCGCATCGACGTCGACGACATCAGGGCGCGGCGCGGCGACATCGTGTACGGACGGAACAGTGGACGGGGCACGAGCGGTCCGTTCGCCGACCTCGGCGGCTTCGACGCGACGTCGTTCTGGTCGCGGGCCGGGCTCGCGATGGCGACGTCCCCTCCCGACCCTTCCGTCCCGACCGCGATGCCCGCACCCGCGTTCGGCGACAGCCAAACGGGCTTCGCTCTCGCGTCGGGCGTCGTCGCCGGACTCTTACACCGCGAACGCACGGGAAAGGGCATGGTGATCGACACGTCGCTGCTCAACACCGGCATGTGGGCGATGCAGACGGCGATCGTGGCCGCAACCATGTTGGGCACCGAGGACATGCGTCGTCCGCCGCGCGGCAGCGGCGCTCCACTCGTCAACTCGTTCGGCACGAAGGATGGCCGGTTCGTGCACCTCTGCATGGACCAGCAGCACTACTGGCCGTCCTTCTGCGACGCCGTCGGTCGACCCGACTGGAAGGAGGACCCGCGGCTCGCCACTCACGAAGCCCGAGAGGAGAACAGCGACTACTGCGTGCAACTCGTCGAGGAGCTCCTTGCGACGCGAACTCTCGCCGAGTGGAGCGACGTGCTCGCCGGCCAGCGTGGTCCCTTCGACCCGGTGCAGAAGGTGGGTGAACTCGCCGCCGACCCGCAGGTCGTCGCGAATGGCTACATGACCGATATCGAAGACGAGGTGGGCCGGACGCTCAGCCTCGTGACACCACCCGTCCAGTTCGACGGAGCGCGCTACGAGACGCGTCGAGCACCCGACCACGGTGCCCATACCGACGAGGTGCTTGTCGAGGCCGGATACAACATGGATGAGATCATCCAGCTCAAGATCGACGGCGCCATCCTGTAGAAGGAAGTGATGTCGACCAGCATCCGTGACGCCGCGAGCATCGTCGGTATCGGCGAGACCGACTACTGGAAGGTCGGTCGCGCAACGACAGGCGAGTTCGAACTGGCGTGCACGGCGGTGATGCGCGCGGTCGAGGATGCCGGGCTGGAGCTCTCCGACGTCGACGGGCTGTGCACCTACACGAGCGAGCGCTCCGCGCCGATCGCGCTCGCCCCGGCGTTGGGCCTGAACGACCTTCGCTTCGTGAACCTGTATCCGGGAGGCGGGAACGCGGCCGGTGGCGTCGTCCACAACGCGGCACTTGCCGTCGCTGTCGGCGCCGCGACAACGATCGTGTGCTACCGGTCGTTGTGCCAGGGGCAGTTTCAGCGTTTCGGTCGGGCCCGGGCCGGTTCCGGGTTGTCGGCGCAGCCGATGACCACGTCCATCGGAGGGCCGCAAGCGTTCACTGCGCCGTTCGGGTTGATGTCACCCGCACAGATGTACGCGCTCGACGCGCGGCGGCACATGCACGAGTTCGGGACCACGAGCGCGCAGTTCGGCGCGGTGGCGGTGACGGCGTACGCCAATGCGCAGCGGAACCCTCGCGCCGTCATGTACGGGCGGCCGCTGACATTGGAGCAGCACCAGGAATCTCGCCTGATCGCGGACCCGTACCGGCTCTTCGACTGCTGCCAGGAGAGTGACGGTGCCTGCGCAGTGGTCGTCACGTCGTCCGATCGGGCCGCGGGGCTTCGCCACCCTCGCGTGCTCATCACTGCCGGCGCGCAGGGCCTGGCTGCGGGTGACGGCATCGAACGTCAGTCGCGACCAGCGGAGCTCTGGACGAGCGCGGGGATGATGTCGATTGCTCGCCAGCTCTACAACGAGGCCGGCATCGGACCCGAAGACATCGATGTTGCCCAGGTCTACGAGAACTTCACCGGCCAGGTCATCATGGCGCTCGAGGACTTTGGCTTCTGCGCCCGCGGCGAAGGCGGTCCTTTCGTCGAGTCCGGAGCCATCGACTGGCCCAACGGCACCCTGCCGATCAACACCTCGGGCGGGAACCTCGCCGAGGCTTACATCCACGGGCTGAGCCTCGTGATCGAAGCCGTCCGACAGCTGCGCGGCACTTCGACCTCGCAAGTCGAGGGTGCGGCCCATTGCCTGGTCGTCAGCGGGCCGAGCGCGCCGCCATCGAGCGCGCTGGTGTTGTCTCGTGGCTGAATCCCCGTACTTCCCCGACGGCATGCCGGTACCACTCCCAGACCAGTTGACGGCGGACTTCTGGGAGGGGTGCGCCGCACGCGAACTGCGGATCCAGAGGTGCGCGAGCTGCGGGACGCACCGGCACGTTCCGGCGCCAATTTGCAGGGCTTGTCAGTCGTTCGAATACACGTGGGACGTCTCGAACGGGACTGGGCGCATCTTCAGCTACATCGTCGTGCACCATTCGGTGCACCCGGCGACCGACGCGATCGTCCCGTACAACGTGTCGGTCATCGAGCTCGACGACTGCGGAGGCGTGCTTGTCACGAGCAACGTCGTCGATTGTTCAAACGATGACCTGTACGTCGGGATGCCGGTGCGTGTTGTCTGGGAGCAGGTCGACGACTCGCTCTCGCTCTATCGGTTCACCCGAGCTGGCGGCTGACCTCCCACAGGCGCCTCGAACCCTCGATGTCGGTGGACAGGAACGTGACCGTCCCCGTCGGCAACTCGACCATGCAATACCTCAGTCGTAGCAATCGACGGCAACAGCAAGCGCCGCGCAGACTTGTCGCATCCGCTCGTCGCCGAGGCGACCGAGGCGCTCGACCAAGACGGCGATCGACACGCTCTCCACCGAGTCGAGATTCACCGCAGAACGCTGCGGGATCGGATCCTCACCGATTTCGAGCACGACCTCGCTCGGCAGACCGCGGATGTTCGTGGTGCACGGCGCAACCAATGCCCTGCGAAGGCGTGGAATCGCAGCGTCTCGAGAGAGCACAACCACGGGGCGGCGCGTGACCTCGGGGAGCTCGCACCACCAGACCTCGCCTCGAAGTGGCGCGGCCATCACGACGCGGCCGCAGCCTCACGAAACGAGGCCAGGTCACCCCACTCGTCGGGCTCGTCGAGCGGATGCTCGTCGTACGCCACGTACGCCGCATCGAACTGCGAATCGCGATGCCTGGCCAGCAGCGCTTCCAGCGCTTCATCGAGCAACGCCGCATCGTTCAGCTCTGCACGCAGCGAGCGTGCGTCGGCCAACAACCCTCCGTCGACGGTGGTGCTCACCCGCTCCCGAGCCATGCCACAATCGTGCCATAGTTATGCTGCTGAGGCAACCCCGCCCAGCGGCCTGACCGCTCCCAAGCGCTCCACGCCGGCGTGCCCGTTCTTGGATCGGACGACGGGATTCGAACCCGCGACCCTCACCTTGGCAATCGAGGCAAGTTCATGCCGCCCCGCACCGCTCCGTTCAATTGCGCAGGTCACGCCTCTCCGTGACGCCCGCTAATGCATGCCAATGAACACGATTGCGATCGGTTGATTGGCAGACCGATCGTGTCACACCCCGCAGGTAGCCTGGGGACATGAGCACGGCAGCCAAGCGAGCACCTCGGTCGGTCGAAGACCTCGCGCCGGTCGACCGCGATCGGCTCGAACGCGCACTTCGACGCCTACGCGAGGCC
>CAMDCC010000186.1 GCA_945889545.1 Bifidobacterium breve
AGACCTCACCGGTCCGGGAGTCGAGACCCTGCGCCAGCGCATCGACACCTGACGCGGATTCCACCGCGACGGGAACCAATGCCCCCGCCGCGACGTCCTATCCCTTCGACGATCACCATCGACAGACAAGACGAAGTGGAGGTTCTTCATGCGAGCGCGCACGTGGTTGCTACCGACGGCCTTGGCGGTCGGATTCATCATGACCCTGCCTGGGACGGCCGGGGCGGCGACAAACGACAACAGCCGGGACCCACGAACGATCACCGTCACCGCCACCGGCCTGGTTCGGGGCACTCCTGACGTGCTCGAGTTGACGATCGGCGTGGAGACGCACGAGCGGTCGGCCACCGAGGGACTCAATCGCAACAGCACCCTCGCCCGCAAGGTCATCGAGGCCCTGAAAGCTGCCGGCGTCGACGACGATGACGTGCAGACGAGCTATCTCTCGGTGTCGCCGGATTACAACAACGATGGTGGCACCTTCGAGGGCTACGTGGTCAGCAACATCGTCACCGCATCGTTGCGTGACTTCGACAAGGCCGGCGAGGTGATCGACGCCGCGACCAAGATCGCCGGCGACGAGATCATCGTGCAGGGCATCTCGTTCTCGTTCGACGACGACGCCGAGCTCGTCAAGACCGCGCGAACCGATGCAGTGAAGCGGGCGCGGGCCCAAGCCCAGCAGCTCGCCGACGCGGCCGACGTCAACCTCGGCGACCTGCTCTCGATCACCGAGGACACTCCGTCGTACGGTCCCCCGATCGCCTTTGAATCCAAGCTTTCGGCGACGAGCGACGCAGCAGCCCCGATCGAGCCTGGCTCACAAGACGTGAACGTGCAGGTCACCCTCGTGTACGAGATCACCTGATCCTGTAGCAAGAACCATGTGAGTTCGCGGGCACCGCGAGCGGGGCACACCCCGTTCGCGGTGCCCGCAGCTTGCCATGCGAGACTCTTTAGCGCCCCATGCTGTTCCCGACGATCACATTCGCGCTCTTCTTCATGATCGTCCTGCCGCTCTCGTGGCTACTGATGCCGCGCCGGCGACGCTGGAAGATCTTCATGGTCGTCGCGTCGTACTACTTCTACGGATATTGGAACTGGCGCTTCTGCTTCCTGATCGCGGCGTCGACCATCGGGAACCAGCTCATCGCACAACGGATCTTTGCGGCGCCAACCGAGAAGCTGAAACGGCGTTGGCTCACGCTCGGACTCGTCGGCAACCTCGGCGTACTGGGCTACTTCAAGTACTACGACTTCTTTGTCAGCGAGGCCACGAACTTCCTCGACAGCATCGGCATCCATATCTCGCCCGAGATCATCGCGGTCACACTGCCCGTCGGCATCTCGTTCTTCACGTTCCAGGCCATCAGCTACATCGTCGACGTGTACCGAGGCACGTTCGAGCCTGGACGCTTCCTCGACTTCGCCGTCTTCCTCTCCTTCTTCCCGCACGTGGTGGCCGGCCCCATCGTGCGGCCTTCGGAGTTCATGCCGCAGCTCAAAGAAGAGCACGACCCTCGCCAGATCGACTCGAGCCGCGCGTTCTTCCTGATCTTCATCGGGCTGTTCAAAAAGGTCGTGATCGCGAATGTCCTCGCGACCGAGATCGTCGATTCGGTGTTCGCGTCACCCAATCAGCACTCAGGTCTGACGATCCTCGTCGCCGTCTACGCGTACGCGGTCCAGATCTACGCCGACTTCAGCGGCTACACCGACATCGCCATCGGGTTGGCTCTGCTCCTCGGGTTCCGGTTCCCCCAGAACTTCGACAGCCCATACACCGCAGGTTCGATCCAGGACTTCTGGCGTCGCTGGCATATGACGTTGTCGCGGTGGTTGCGCGACTACCTGTACATCCCGCTGGGCGGGAATCGCGGTCGCTCCTGGCGCATGTACCGAAACCTGATGCTCACGATGCTCATCGGCGGCTTGTGGCATGGAGCGGCCTGGACGTTCGTGGTGTGGGGAGCAATTCACGGCTTCTTCCTGTGCCTCGATCACTTCCGTCATGCTCGCCGCGCCGAGTTGGGACGCCCGGATCCGCCCGACACCGTAAGACGTCGTGTTGCGCGACGGCTCGTCACGTTTCACATCGTCTGCTTCGCTTGGATCTTCTTCCGCGCCGAGTCGTTCGAAACCGCGGGCGACCTCCTCGGGCGAATCGTCGACCCATCGCATTGGTTCGATGCCGCGCCATTGATCTCCGTCGGCGTGCTCCTCGCCATCGCCGCCGGGATCGGTGAGCAGTACATCCCGAAGCACACGATGGCCCGCGCGATGGCGTCGTTCTCGCGTCTCGTGCCGGTTGCGCAAGGCTTGGTGCTCGGTCTCGCATTGCTCGTCATCAACACGATGGGGCCGAGCGGCGTCGCGCCCTTCATCTACTTCAGGTTCTGACCATGGCAAAGTCCAAAACTTCCGACGAACAGATCCCCTCCGCCCGCGGCCGGCGACGGTCGGAGCGACATGAGGAACACGCCCTCGCGGAACCAGCGCGCCGCCCGATGTCGGTCGGCCACGTCTGGGTCGTCGGGCTCGCGTGCTTGCTGGTCGGCTCGTTCTTGAACGCCCCCGGGATCCGCAAGACGGCGCTCAGCCAGCCAGTCGGTTGGAAGCGCGATGTGGCGACCGAGCTCGCCAACCCGCTGTACGACGTGAGCCACGCGCTGCTGCTCGATCGCCTTCGTGTCGGACTCCAAGAGGTGATTGGACGCAGTGGTGACGACGACCTCGACCTCACACTTCCGAGCCCGACGATCGATCGCACACCGAGCGACGCCAGCGCACCCAAGCCACCTCCGAAACGCGCGTTCAGCCCCACGAACCAAGCCCGACTCTGGGTGGGCGGTGATTCACTGGCGATCTCGCCGGGCGAGTCCGTGATCAACCAGGCCGTCGCCACGCAGTCGATCGGAATCCTGCGCACCGTGGATGGACACGTAGCCACCGGGCTCGCGCGACCCGAGGTGTTCAACTGGCCCGCGTACCTGGCGTCGGTCGTCGCGAACAGCTCGCCCGACGCGATGGTGCTCACGATCGGGTCGAACGACGACCAGACGATGACGGGTGAAGGCGGCGTCGGTCCGGTCGGCAGTGTCGAGTGGCAAGTTGAGTACCGGCGACGCGTCGGTGGCCTGATGGACTCCGTCACCGGTTCGGGAGACGTGACGCTCTTCTGGGTCGGCGTCCCACAGATGCGCAACGTGCCGCGCTACGAGGAGCGCTACAAGATCATCAACGAGATCGTGAAGAGTGAAGCGGATCTGCGACCGAACAGGGTGTACTTCGTCGAGACCGCGGCGCTGCTGGCGGGGTCCGACGGCGGCTACGCCGACTTCAAGATGAGGATCGACGGCACGGTGATCCGGTTGCGGGCGGGCGACGGCGTCCACTTCGAGCGGGCGGGGGCCGACTTGATCGCCGGCGCCGTCCTCGCCGCCATGCACCAGGCCTTCGACCTCACGTCGTGGCAACAGGCCACAGCCACCACCACCACGACGACCACCACCGCACCGAAGAAGGCCAATCCCAAACCTACAAACCAGAAGTCCTGAGCCGGCCGGCTTGCCCAGCCCCGACCGGCGCGGCGAGGCTCGCGAGATGGCGACGCTGGCGCTCCTCCGGCACGGCCAGAGCGAGTGGAACCTTGCGAACCGCTTTACGGGTTGGGTCGACGTCGACCTGAGCGCACAGGGCGAGGCCGAGGCGATCGCCGCCGGGCGGATGCTCCGAGATGCCGGCATCGTCCCCGACGTCGTGCACACCTCACTCCAGAAGCGGGCGATTCGCACGGCTGAGGTCGTGCTCGGTGAGCTCGGCTTGACCAACTTGGTCCCAAAGCGTTCGTGGCGCTTGAACGAGCGGCACTATGGCGCGCTCCAAGGACTCGACAAGGCGGAGACCGCGCGTCGCCATGGTGACGACCAGGTGAAGATCTGGCGCCGTTCGTACTCCACGAGGCCCCCCGAGCTGTCGGACGACGAATGGGCGGCACAGCGTGCCGATCCCGCGCACGCCGACGTACCGGACGATGCGCTGCCGCGCGCCGAGAGCCTCGCCGACGTCGTCGAGCGCATGATGCCGTACTGGTGCGAAAGCATCGTGCCCGACCTCCACGACAATCCGGCCGTGTTGGTAGTGGCGCACGGCAACTCACTGCGCGCGCTGGTGATGCACCTCGACAAGTTGTCGGAGGATGAAGTGCTCGAGCTGAACATCCCGACGGGCATCCCTCTCGTGTACGACCTCAGCCCAGACCTCAGCCCAGACCTCGAGCCAATCAGCTCTCGATACTTGGGCGAGGCGTGATGGACGACCACTTCGAGCACGCGATGGGCGACGCCGACGCCCTCATGTGAAACATCGAGCGCGACCCACATTTGCGGTCGCCGATCGTCGTGATGCTCCTGCTCGACAAGGCACCGCCTAGGAAGCGAGTGCTCGAGCGTCTCGATCGTGGGACTCGGTTGATCCCTCGCATGCGCCAACGCGTCGTGGAGCCGGCAGTGCGGGTCGGACCGCCCGCGTGGTCGGCCGATCCCAACTTCGATCTCGAGTACCACGTGCGGCGCGTACGGGTACGAAAGTCGAGCTCGCTCGACGCCGCGCTCGAGATCGCGGCCCAGGTTGCGATGGGCGACTTCGACCGCGCCCGCCCGCTCTGGGAGTACACGCTCGTCGAAGGACTACCGAAGGGCCGCGCCGCGTTCGTGCTGAAGGTGCACCATTCCATGACCGACGGCGTGGGCGGGATGCGCCTGCTCATGATGCTCTTCGATCTCGCGCGCAAGCCCGAGCCCGATGGTCCCGAACCCGAACCGCTGGCATTGCCAATCTTCTCGCCGATCGGCCTCGTGGGCAGCGGCATGGCATGGCAAGCGCGCCGCGCGTCCGACGCAGCCCAGCACTTGGCCGACGCTCTTCGTTCCGCGTTGCAGCGCGTGCGCGACGACGCAGCCGGTGCGCTCGACGACGCGACAAAGGCCGCCGGATCGATTGCGCGCTTCCTTGCGCCAGCCACCGAGCCGTGCTCGCCGCTCATCAACGGGCGCAGCCTCGACCGACGGGTGACCGTGATGCGCGTGCCCCTCGACGACTTCAAACGCGCCGCAGCTGCGGCGGGCGGCACACTCAACGACGCGTTCGTGGCCGGTGTCGTCGGCGGGCTGCGGCACTACCACCAACGCCACGACGTCGAGATCCCCGAGCTCCGCATGATCATGCCGATCAACATCCGCGGCGAAGACGCAGGCGGGCTGGGTGGCAACCACTTCACGCCCGCGCGGCTCGTCGTTTCGCTCGAGATCGATGATCCCGCCGAGCGCGTGCGCGTGATGGGCGAGCTGTGTCGCGCCCTGCGCGCCGAGCCGGCCGTCGCACTCAGCGAGTCGGTCGCCGGTGTGCTGAACCGACTGCCGCGGCGGGCCGCCACGTTGTTGTTCGGTTCGATGCTCAAGGGTGCCGACTTCGTCACGAGCAACGTGCCCGGCTCACCGTTCCCGTTGTACCTCAGCGGCTCGAAGGTCGAAGCGCTCTACGCGTTCGCGCCACTGTCCGGCACCGCCGCGAACATCACGCTGCTGTCGTACTGCGGCACCTGCTGCATCGGCATCAACACCGATCCCCAAGCCATCCCCGACACCAGGCGCTTCAAGAAGTCCATCCGCAAGGGAATCCGCGAAGTCCTCGCCCTGGGCTAGGTACACCCGAAGACCGAAAGCCGGGGTGCAGAAAGCCGGAGCAGGCTGTGGCTCCGTACTCTGGGTGTGGTGCTGGACGGGTCGGACGGGTCGCCGGTGGGGCGACGGGTGTTTCTGGGAATCATCGGTGTGGGTGCAGTCGGCGTGGTCGCGGGTGCATCGATCCAGGGTTGGCTCGAACGCACGGTCGGTCCGCTCATCAGCCGCGACCCCACCGGGCTGTTCGCGCTGCTGCCGATCGGACGATTCCGCATCTACACGGTCACCGGCGAGCTCCCCGAGCGAAGTCGGGCCGAGTACCGCCTCCGCGTCAGCGGGTTGGTCGAGCGCGA
>CAMDCC010000187.1 GCA_945889545.1 Bifidobacterium breve
ACGGTCAGCTCCGCCGCAACACCGACCGCCGCAACCGACACCGCCACGCCGCTCTTTGCCTGGCCACCACCGTGCTCATCGTCGGCAAACTCATCGACCACCGCGACCGATGGAACCTCAACTGAGCACCTATCCGCTCAAGTCCTAAGAGGCGCAACGCAGCTGCAGTGCGATGCACCCTGAGTCCAGGGTCTCGCGAAGGCGCGCCGTCCGTCGATCTGGTGTGATGCTTAGCGTCGTGGAGCGTCCCTGGTTCAGCGCCGCGTCCACCGCACCACGCTCCGTCGCACCGTGTGCCGCGGAGTTCGTTGGCAAACCGTTGGCACGCTCGACAGCGCGCCAACTCAAAATCGTGCGTTGACCAGCACAAATAGAGAGGCGTCGGCGGGAATCGAACCCATGTTCAGAGTTTTGCAGGCCTATCCGCCGTCTTGGTCGAACACGTCTTGGCCCAACTCGTCGTCCGGTTCCTCACCAAGGGCCGACGGCGGGACCTGGAGGCGCGTGCGGCCTTTGCGAATCGTGGCGAGCGTGCGCTGGAGGCCGTCTTCGAACGCTGCGAGCCGGGCGTCGATGTAGTCCTCGGCTTCGTGACGCATGCGACGGCTGTCGGCCTCGGCAAGGGCGATGATCTCGTCAGCAGTGCTGCGGGCCTCGCGGGAGATCTCGGTGCGCTCGACCATGCGCTCGGCCTGCACTCTCGCCGTCTCGATCAATGCCGCGGCCTCCCGGCGCGCCTCGGCGAGGAACTCGTCGCGCTCCTTGAGCAAGAAGCGCGCCTCACGCAGCTCACCGGGCAGGAAGGCGACGATGTCCTCGAGCAGGGTGAGCGCCTCGTCGCGGTTCACGAGCACCGACGCCGACATCGGCATCATGCGCGCCGTCTCGACCAGCTCGCGCAGGTCGTAGAGCAGGTCTTCGAGGCCGCGCGACCCCGCAATCGCGGGTTGGGGCAGACCGGGCTCCGTCATGCTCTCAACCTCATGGCCCGAGCCTCATCCCAAACCTCATGGCTTCGTCTTGGCTGGCTCCCCGAAGCGCTCGGCGAGCCGCTTGGCGACGATCGCGGGGACCATGCTCGAGACGTCGCCACCGAACTTGGCCACCTCGCGTACGAGGCTCGACGACAAGAACGAGTGCTGGGGGCTCGTGGAGATGAAGAACGTGTCGATCCCCGACAGGCGCTGGTTCATCTGCGCCATCTGGAGCTCGTAGTCGAAGTCGGAGATCGCTCGCAGGCCCTTGACGATGGCCGAGGCCGTGTGCTCCTTGGCGAAGTCGACAAGGAGGCCTTTGAAGAACTCGATCTTGATGTTCGTCAGGTGCGCCGTCACCTCGTGCAGCATCTCTTGACGCTCTTCGAGGGTGAACAGCGACTGGGCCTTCTGCGGGTTGCGGATCACCGCCACAATGACTTGGTCGAAGTGACGGGCCGTACGTTCGATGATGTCGAGGTGCCCAAGGGTCACGGGATCGAACGAACCCGGGCAAAGCGCGGTGGCCACGGCCGTTCCCCTCCTGCTTGCTTTCGGGCTGCGTGAGTGAGAGCTGCGAGCGTCAGAGCAGCACGTCGGTCGTGTGCACGACCGTCATGAGCGTATCCCCGTACTTGCGCTGCCACGAGGTCGACCAACCATCGGGCGGACCCCAGGTGGGCCCTCGGCGCTCCACGACCACCACCGCATCCTCGGCCAGGCACCCCGACGCTCGCAGCGCGTCCAGCACGGCCACCAATTCGTCGTCGGGGACCTCATAGGGAGGGTCGCAGAACACGAGATCGACATCGGCCGAGTCGGCCCGGCGGCTCCCGAGGTATCGCAGGACCGTGCTCCCCACCACCTGAGCGCGATCCGTGAATCTGGTCGTCGCAAGGTTCTGCACGCAGGCTCGGCGAGCCTCGCGGTCGTCGTCGACGAGCACCGCGCGCTCGGCGCCCCGCGAAAGCGCCTCGATCGCCATCGCGCCGCTTCCCGCGAACAGATCCAGGACCACGGCGCCCCCGACGAATTCGCCCAACGCCGAGAACAACGCCTCCCGCGCTCGTTCTGTCGTCGGGCGAGCGTCGGGCGGCGCGACGAGGTGCAGCCCGCCGGCCTCGCCGGCGACGACTCGGAGACGGCCAGCCATCCCTGACTGTCGCACGTTTGACTGTCGCACGTTCAGAGCGGTTGTTCAGGGCGGGCGTCTGGGGCGAGCAATTGGGCGGACCCGTAGAGTGCGACGACGGCCAAGAAGCAGGGAGCCGACACCGAGACCGCCTCTGCTGAGTCTGCCCCTTCTGAATTTGGCATCCGCATCAACGAGGCCTACGCGACCGAGGGCAAGGCCTTGCTCCTCGGTGCAGCCGTGAAGGGCGACGCGGTGCTGGCCGACGCGCGCGTGCAGATCCCGCTGGCGATGATGACCCGGCACGGCGGGCGTGCTGCTACGCGACATCGTCGAGCTCGAGCAGCAGGGTGGCGAGTCGTTCTTCGGCGTGCCCGAGGTCGAGCTCGAAGACGTGCTGCGTGGCGGGTCGCTCAACTTGCTCGAGCTCCCCGCCGTCCAGGACCGACCCCGGTTGTTCTCCACCTTCCTCATGTGGCTGCTCGCCGAGCTGTTCGAGAACCTCCCCGAGGTGGGCGACCTCGACCAGCCCAAGCTCGTGTTCTTCTTCGACGAAGCGCACTTGCTGTTCAACGACGCACCGAAGGAGTTCGTCGAGCAGGTCACCCAGACCGTGCGGCTCATCCGCTCGAAGGGTGTCGGCATCTTCTTCATCACCCAGCTCCCCGACGACGTCCCGTCCGATGTGCTCGCGCAGCTCGGGA
This sequence comes from Bifidobacterium breve, assembly GCA_945889545.1. Classification (GTDB taxonomy): domain Bacteria; phylum Actinomycetota; class Acidimicrobiia; order IMCC26256; family PALSA-555; genus SHVJ01. Next base: position 2,811 of record CAMDCC010000187.1, read on the forward strand.
ACCGCATCCAGCACGCGCTGCGCGCCCACACGCCGCGCGACGCCAAGGCACTCAAGGCCGCGGTCACCACATATCCGAAGACCGACGACTACGACCTCGAAGAAGACCTCACGCGCATGGGTATCGGTGAGGCGATGATTACGCTGCTCGACGACAAGGGCGTCCCGACACCGGTCGTGTGGACGCGGCTGGCGCCGCCCACTTCGAACATCGGCAACGCCGGCCGTTCCGACGTGAAAGCCGCCGCGGAGTCAAACGACCGCTGGTCGCACTACTCGACCGAGGAGAACCGCGAGTCGGCCGAGGAGAAGCTGAAGGCGCGCCTCGAGCGCGCGACCGAAGAGTCACGCGACGCCAACTCGACGGGCAGCGACTCGAAGAGCAGCGGAAGTAGGCCTTCGACGAAAGACGACGACGGTGTTGTCGAGAAGGTGCTGAAGTCGCGCGAGGGGCGATCGATGATCAACACCGTGCTGCGCGGGATCTTCAGCATCCTGGGTCGTCGATAGGGGTCGTCGATAGGGGGTCGTCGCCGTTAGCTCTTGAAGAGGAACTCCACCGCGTCGCCGAGCAGGTCTTCCACTTCCTCCCGCAATTGCTGATGACGTTCCAACCCGGGGTCCTCGTCGAGGATCGCTTCGGCTACCGCACGCGCCTCGATCACCACCGGCTCGTCGCGTGGAAGTCGACCGAGCTTGAGGTCGCTCCAGCCCGACTGGCGTTCGCCGAACACGGCGCCCTCCCCGCGGATCTCGAGGTCGCGCTCGGCGAGCTCGAACCCGTCCGACGAGTCGCGCATCGCCTCCAGCCGCGCCTTCGCCTCCGGCGTCGCCGGATCCGCCAGCAGATAGCACCATGAGGGGTGCTCGCCGCGACCGATGCGACCGCGGAGCTGGTGAAGCTGGAGCAGACCGAAGCGATCGGCGTCTTCCACGATCATCACTGTGGCGTTCGGTACGTCGACGCCAACTTCGATCACCGTTGTGGCCACGAGCACGTCGAGCTCGCCTTCGCGAAAGGCGCGCATGATCGCCTCCTTGTCGCGGGAGTGCATCTGCCCGTGTAGCAACCCCAGCCGCAAGCCGCGCAGCTCCTCGGCCTCGAGGCGCTTGTGCTCCTCGGTCGCGGCTTTGGCCTCGAGCTTCTCCGAACCTTCGACGAGTGGGCAGACCACATACGCCTGCCGTCCGGCCGCCACCGCTTCTCGCAGGCGTTCGTAGACCGGGACCCGTTCCAACGGACTGGGCCCGACCACCTCGGTCGTGATCGGTGAGCGACCGGCGGGAAGCGTGCGCAGCTCGGACTTGTCGAGGTCGCCGTAGATGAGCATCGCCGCGGTGCGCGGGATCGGCGTGGCCGTCATCACGAGCACATCTGGCTCATGACCTTTTCCGCGCAACAAGTCGCGTTGCTCGACGCCGAAGCGGTGCTGCTCGTCGATCACCGCGAGGCCGAGGCGCGCGAACTCGACGCCCTCGTAGATGAGCGCGTGTGTGCCGACGAGGATGTCGATCTCCCCCCCGCGCAGACCTTCGGCGATCTTCCGACGGTCCGCCGCGCCGGTTCGGTTGGTGAGCAGCGCGACCGCGACCGGACGTTCCCCCAGCAGGCTGCCTTCCGCCGGAACCTGGAGGCCATCGAGCAGCGCGCGCAGCGTGAGGTCGTGTTGCTCGGCGAGCACCTCGGTGGGCGCCATGAACGCGCCCTGGTACCCGCCTTGCACGGCAACGAGCAACGCGCTGAGCGCCACCACCGTCTTCCCCGACCCCACCTCGCCTTGCAGCAGCCGGTGCATGGGTGCCGGCGCGGCCATGTCCTTCACGATCTCGGCGAGCGCGCGTTCCTGGTCGGCGGTGAGTGGGAACGGGAGCGACCCATGGAACGCCGCGCGCAACTCGCCTTCCGGTTCGTGCTCGATTCCGCTGCGATCGCGCTCGAGGGCACGCTTGCGCGCCACGAGACCGACCTGCATGCGGAGGAACTCGTCGAAAGTGAGCCGCTTCCGTGCCTCGTCAGCATCACCCATCGACGATGGTCGGTGGATGTCGGTGTACGCGGTCGTGCGATCGACCAGTCCGCGGCTGCGCACGATTGCGCGATCGACCGGGTCGGCAAAACTGCGCGCCTCGGCGCGCTTGAGCATCTCAGCCGCGAGCTTTCGGATCTCCCAGCTGTTCACGTTCGCCTTGCCTGATTGCGCGTAGACGGGCAACAGCACGCCGGTGTTCTGCTCACCCGCACTTCCCAACACATCGAGCGCCGGGTTCACCATCTGGCGTCGGCCGCGGTAGAGGTCGACCTTGCCGAACACCGAGATCTCGGTGCCTTCGGCGATGTTCGCCCGGTACGGCTGATTGAAGAAGGTGAGCCGGAGATACGACGTACCGTCGAACACCTCCATCTCCACCATCGGCTGCCGATTACGTGGACGACGCACGCTGACCTTCTTCACCTCACCCGCAACGGTCGCCTGCTCGCCGATCCCGAGCTCGGCGATGTCCTGCGTGCGCGTGCGGTCGTGGTAGCGGCGCGGGTAGTGCTCGAGTAGGTCGAGCACCGACACCAACTCCATGATTGCCAACCGCTCGGCGAGCTTCGGGCCGACCGCCTTGAGATCTGACAATGGCCGGTCGCGCAGCTCGCGCAGCGTGATGCCAGCCTCAGTCACGCTGTCCTCACCATGGGTCGCTGCGCTGCGCTCCTCACCATGGGTTGCTCCGCTGCGCTCCGTGGTCAGGCATTCCCGAACACGGCTCCGCTGCACTCAATGGTCCCGCGTTCCCGCCCACGGCTCCGCTGCGCTCCTACTCAACCCCGATGAGGTAGGGATAGAGGGGTTGGTCGCCGGCGTGGACCTCGAGCTCCACGTGAGGGTGCTCGAGGCCGAGGTGTTCACGCAGTCGTTCGGTGTCCTTCTTCTTGGCGTCGGCGCCGATCAGCACTGTCGCGAGCTCGCTGTCGGCATCGATGAGTCGGTCGAGGAGTCCGATGGCTGCGTCGACCGCACTCCCCGCGGTGAGCTGGATCCCGTCGCGGGTGAGCGCGATCCAATCGCCCTCGGCGATCGGCCCGCACTCGGCGCTGCTGGCGCGTACCGCTTGCGTGACTTCGCCGGCCTGCACACGTTCCGCGGCTTCAGACATCATCCGTTCGTTGTCGGCCAGCGTCGCGTCGGGGTCGTAGGCAACGAGCGCGGCGAGTGC
>CAMDCC010000188.1 GCA_945889545.1 Bifidobacterium breve
GGGCCTTGACGCCCGTGACCTTTCGCCCATTGATCGTTGTTGCGTGATTTGCATGGGCCGCGGACGACGCGGCGGCCGGGGTGACGAGCACGCGGGCCTCACTCGTGCCGGGATCGGCCAGCATGATCGTGCCGGCACCGGCAATGAAGGCCGCAGCAATGACCGCGATCCATGGTGTGCGGACCCAAGGTGTGCGCATGAGGAACCCCCTGCTCTCACCGCGAAAGTGAGGCAGGGCAAAGCCTATATGTCTGGTCGCCTCCGCAGGCTCCGGCTCCTCACCGTCTCCAGCACATCTCTCGGGGTGGCCCTCGGGGTACCCTCGACGCAGGAGTACCTCGGCCCGACCCACCCCTCTCACCGGGGATAGAGACCTGGGGTCGCGCCGCCCGCCGCCTCGAGGAGTCCACGCGTGCGCCCGAGCCCTGCCCGACGCCTGCGTCGGACGCGTGTCGCGGGCACAGCCGTCGCGCTGGCGCTCGGGGCCGCGCTGGTGCTCGGGGCCGGGTTGGCGATCCCGAACACGGCAGGTGCCGGCTCCATCTCGGATGCCGACGCCGAAATCGCCGCGCTGCGCGAGCAAGCCGACCAGGTTCTCAAGACCTACCTCGATGCGCTGACGACCGCATCGGCGCTCGAGGTGCAGATCGCCGAGATCGAAGCACGGCTCCCCGGGCTCTCCGAACGTCGACGCGAGCTGCGGGTGATCGCTCGACAACGGGCAGTCGAGGCATACAAGCGATCGGGAGTCGAGCTCGGCGCGATCATCGGAGCGACCAACGTGCTCAGCGCAATGCGGCGCAGCCATTGGCTCAACCAGTTGAACGCGCGTGATCACGCCACCTTCGATGAGCTTGCGGTCGTCACGGAGAAGCTCGAAGCCCAGCGAGGCCAGATCCAGCAAGCGCGCCAAGAGCAACAAGTCGCGCTCGACGAGCTTCTGGCACGCGGCCGCGACATCGACGCCAAGCTCCAAGCAGCCGAAGATCGCGCCCGCCAGCTCCGCGCCGTGCCGCCGCGTCCAGTCAACCCCAAGGGCACCGGTGACGCGCCACCGCCAGCACCAATCGATTACGTCCCGACACCTGGGACCATGCGCAACACGCGCATCCTGCGCTCATCTGCATCCGCCGACGCGAGTCGGACCGCGGCGATGCGAACCGCAACGGGCTCCACGACGGCGGCTACGGCGCGTACAACCCGTCAGGCCCATACCTCGGTGCGTACCAGTTCCTGCAATCCACTTGGAACGGAACGGCGAACCGGGCCGGACGCCCTGAGCTCATCGGAGTGCCACCCAACACCGCGAGCGTCTACGACCAGGACGACATGGCGTGGTCGCTCTTCCAGCGTTCCGGCAGCGGCCCATGGGGTGGTACCTGCGGTTAGCCGGTCCAGGTCGGCAGCATCGCTTGCATGAACGACTCATCGTCGGACTCGCGCCAGCCGTCGAGCATGCCCACGGCCATCGGATCACATCCGACGCGCAGCGGCGCCGCGTCGTCGAGGATGGCATCGGCGATGGCACTCGCGGCATCGGCGGTCGACGTGACCATCCCTTCGATGCCGCGACGACCCTCGTAGTACCGCTCCGCAACGTCGCGGTAGCCATCAAACTCGATGGCTTCCGGCGGACGGTCGGAGCCAGCGAGCATGTCGGTGTCGATCGGTCCCGGCATGATCTCCAACACACGGATACCGAGCGGTGCGAGCTCGGCGCGTAGCGACTCCCCAATCGCGCTCACCGCTGCTTTACTCGAACGGTACGGCGCGTAGAACGGAACGGGCGCCAGGATCGACGACGACGTGACGTTGCACAGCACGCCACCACCCGCAGCGCGCAAGGAAGGGATCGCGCGCCGACTCACTTCGATGAGACCGAACACATTGGTTTCGTACATCTCGCGCCAGAGCGACATCGGCGTTGCCTCGAACGGTGGATGCGGCTTCTCGGTGCCGGCGTTGTTCACCAGGACACGCAACTCGTCAGGAACACGAATGTTGTGATGGTCGGTCACGTCGAGGTGCTGGACGGTCAACGATCCCGCTCCGCCAGCGGCTTCGGCCGCCAGCTCGGCGCCATCCTCGGGCCGGCGCATGGTCGCCACCACGTCGAACCCGCGCCGCGCGAGCTCGACTGCAATTGCGCGCCCGATCCCCCGGCTCGCACCCGTCACCAACGCAGTTCCCTCGGCGCGCATCACCATCTCCCGGTCGGCCTCTTCGAACGCGGGCGACTCTAGGTGCCTAGCTTGAGGCAGGCGTCACCGATCGGAGATCGGCGTATGCCGCGAGCACGACTGTGGCGGCGGCACCGACCAGGAGTACGAACGTGATGGAGGTCTCGTGCGCAACAAAGCCGCCCACAAGCACACCAAGGGGCACCGTGCCACCAAAGCCCATGATCCAGAGCGCGACGACCCGACCCCGGACCGCATCGTCGACATGGCTCTGCAGCACCGTCGAGAGCGAGGTGATGACCACGAAGTACGCGTAGCCCAACAGCGGAGCGACGATGAACGCGGCCCACGGCGCACGGACCAATGCGAACGTGGCCAGCAGCGCCGAGAACGCGAGAAACGCCGGCCGCACGAGGCGAGCCTTCGCCACCGATGCGAACCACGTGCCAACGCTGACCGCTCCCAGCGCGGCGCCGAGTCCGAACACCCCATACAGCACGCCGTAATCCAAGCTTCGAGGCGCGATCCCGAAGTTCTTCGCCGCGATTGCTGGCATCAGACCCACGAAGGCCAGGGAGAAGAACGACATCGAGAACAAAATGATGAGCACTCGACGAATCAGTGGGTCGGCGCGAGCGATCCGGAACCCTTCGCTCAGCCGATTGAGCACTGAACCGGTACCCCGCTTCGCCGGATGACGTGGGTAGTCGACGCTCAAGAGCGCCACGATCGCGAACAGGTACGTTCCCGCGTTGATGAAGAAGACCGGTGCAACTCCTACCGACGTGTAGATCGCGGCGCCGATCGCCGGACCGATCACGCGGGACAGGTTCATCTGCACCGATTGGAGCGACACCGCGCCAGGGAGGTCGGGCTTCGGCACCAGGGTCGGGAGGATCGCGCTCAAGGCCGGCGCACCGAGGGCGTTGCCGATACCGATGATGAAAACACACAGGAACAGAACCACGCGTGATGGGTTGTCCGTGATGACGATGACGGCAAGGACGATCGAGAACACGAGTTGTTGCACTTGTGTGGACAGCAGCAAACGCCGGCGATCCAACACGTCAGCCAGCACACCTCCGACGTTCGAGAGCACGAGCAGCGGACCGAGCTGAGCAAAGAACAGCAGGCCGACATAGGTCGTTGAATGAGTCAGCCGAAACGCGTAGGCACCAAGGAGCACGTTCTGCATCCACGTGCCGATGTTCGACGCGAAGGTCCCGCCCCAAACGATGCGAAATTCGCGATGCGAGAGCGCGGCTTGCGCAGTCCCCCGAGTGAGCACTCGGTCGCCATCGACGAGCGCATCGGTGGCGTCCTCGGGTGCCGGCTCGGGTGCGGGCTCGGGTGGGAGAAGCGGCACGCCATCGACCCTACGTGTCCGTCAACCCACGGCTTCAACCAATCCACCTACCGGAGAGACCGGCGCGACGCGAGAACCACTCTTTGCGGTCAGTAACATCGGGGTTGATGCGTCGCCTCTCTGCTCTGGTTGTCGTGGTCGCGCTCAGTTCGCTCGTCGCCTGCACCCCGAGCGGCGACGACCGCCCCACGCTCGCAAAGGGTCAGGCGCGTGTCTCGACGACCACCACGACGCTGCCTCCGTACATCTCGTTGATCGCCGAAGCACGAGTGCTGCTCGTTGAAGTGTTCGACGAGCCCGACGCCGCCACGCCTGTTCGAGCCTTCGGCAACCCGTGGTTCGTCAACGATGACCCGAAGCTGCCGGTCAAGCAGGTGTTCCTCGTCAAGCAAGCCGTTGACGACTGGTACGAGGTGTATCTCCCAGTGCGCCCCAATGGAACCACCGGTTGGATTCGAAGCCGCGACGTGACGATCACCCAGTCGCCGTACCGCATCGTCGTCGAGCTGAGCGCGCACCGCATCACCGTCTACAACGGCGAATCGATCTTGCTCCAGGAGTCGGTTGCGATCGGGAAGCCCTCCACGCCTACGCCCCCCGGCACGTACTACACACGTGTCCTGCTGCAGGCCCCCGACCCGAACACGGTCTACGGCCCCTACGCCTATCCACTCTCAGGACACTCCGACGTGCTGACCTCGTTCAATGGTGGCGATGGTGAGCTTGGCATCCACGGCAACAACGATGCTTCGGTGTTGGGTCAGAGCGTGACGGCCGGGTGCATCCGTATGAGCAACGAGGGAATCACGAGCCTCGCCCCGCTCATCAGCCTCGGGTCGCCAGTCGAGATCCTGGCATGAGCGCCCGAAGTCGGAGAACCCGCGCCCGGAGAGCTGTTGCGTTGCTCATCGTCGCCGCCGCGCTCGCTTCGGCGATCCCGGCCGGGGCCGCAGCACCCGGCCGACGCCTCCCGCCGTCCACGCGCGACGAGCTGGCCCAGATCTTCGACGCGAAGGTTCGTGATCTCGGCTTCAAGACGACGCGCGCTCTGCTCCAGAACCTCGACACGTATGCCGCTGACCCAAAGGGGCGGCACCTCGCCATCTACCTCGAGCCCATCGACGATGAGTTCACCAACGACGAGTACGTCGCGAGCTTCGACGATGTGGCCAAGGTGTTCCTCCCGTTGGTGTACAAACGATGGAAGGGACTCAAGAGTTTCGACGTATGCCTCGAACCCGTCGCGAGCGAGGATGGGAGTGTCGCGCCGCCACCGATTACGCAGCTCGTCGTCACCCGTCGCGGTGTACGAGTCCTTGACTGGAAGGACGCGACCCTCGTCGACATGATCGTCGCGTCGGTAGAACACAAGGCGACCGAGTACGACGACGCCGACGTCTACATCTTCTTCGACGATCGCCTCGACACCGTGCCCGAGCTGCGCCAAGCGCGCGAGGCATCGACCGAGGTCTGACCGGCTCGCCCAACTTTCCCGCCTGACTGTCCCGACTGACACGCGGCGGGACCGGTCGGCGAGTTGCTACCGTGCCACTCGTGCAGATCGACGGATCAACGATTCTCGTCACCGGGGCGTCATCGGGCATCGGCGCAGCCCTCGCACCCATGCTCGCGGCAAAGGGTGCGACCGTCGGCATCGTCGCTCGCCGCAAGGAAAAGCTCGAAGCAGTCCTCGAGCAGTGCCGGGAGCACGCACCGGCGTCGCGCTTGTGGACCGTCGACCTCGGTGATCTCGATGCCGCCGAACGCGTAGCGCTCGAAGCTTGGGACGCGTTTGACGGACTTGATTGCTTGGTGAACAACGCGGCGATCCCGAAGCGGACGCCGATAGCACGACTCACCAAGGAAGACGTCGACACCGTGATGCGGGTCAACTTCACCTCTCCGGTGCGCATGACGCTCGCGCTACTCCCCCGCTGGATCGAACGGGACCGCGGCTGCGTCGTGAACGTGTCGAGCATGGGCGGACGATTGGGCATCGCCCACGAAGGCGCATACTGCGCGTCGAAGTTCGCCTTGTGCGGCTGGAGCGAAGTGATGGCCATCGATCTGCACGGCACGGGCGTCGAAGTGAAGCTCGCGCTCCCGGGACCGATCGAGACCGAGATCTGGGACCTCCCAGACAACGAGCCCGCGCACTACAAGGGTCCGCTCGTTCCGGCGGCAGAGTGCGCAGCCAGCATCTGCGAGGCCATCGAGGGATCGGGGTTCGAGTACTTCGTGCCCCCAGAGTTCCCCGGTGGGAACGGACGCCAACACGACATCGTCGTCGGCAAGACGAGCAACGTCGACGGGTTCCTCGGCGCCATCGCGCAGATGGCCAAGGACTCCTGAAAGTACGCTGTCCCCTTCCACGACTCGGAAGGCACCCATGAAGCACGCCAGCCTGGTTCTTTGTTCGGTTGCGTTGACCGTTGGACTCGTCGCGGCACCA
>CAMDCC010000189.1 GCA_945889545.1 Bifidobacterium breve
AGGATTGAGTTGGTCGCCCGACGGCAGGCAGCTCGCCTACACCGACAAAGATTGGATCCGGATACTCGACGTCGCCACCGGTTCGCGTCGTCGTTTGGTCAAGGGCAGTTGGCCCGCGTGGTCGAACGTGGGTAGCTCCTCGGTCGTGGTGTACACGAGTGGACGCTTCGTCGGCGAGGGATCGCAGACGGCTCTGCGCGTAATCGACCCCGATGGCGCACACGACCGTCCGATCGTGTTCGGGTCAGGCGACAATCCATCGGATCTCAAGAACGCGTCCGAGGCGTCCGCGGAGCCGGCATCCGCTCGCATCGCCTTCGTGACGTCGGCGAACAACTACAAGGGCGACGCCAGCAAGTGGAACGAGCAGATATATGTCGCCGAGCTCATCGAAGGAGATCCGGTGCGGACGACCGCACCCCGTCTCATGAGCAACAGTCCCACGAATGATCATTGGCCACCCGCATTGTCGAAACGACCACCGTCAACCGACGATGACGCGTGCATCGTGTGGACGACCGACGCCAAGCGGTTCGGCCGCGGCCATCTCGTCGTGACATCCACTCACGGGAGCGCCACCAGGATCGTCGACCTCACCAGCGTGAGCCGCGGGTACGACTTCTTCCCCGACTGGCATCCCGACGCTGCGTGCCCGAAGACCGCGACGAGCTAGCGCTCGTTCAGGGAGCTGTGGTGTTCGCCCGGCGCTCGTCCCACGCAGCGAGACGTTCGGTGTCCTCGTAGTCCTCCCAGCGGACGAGCCGTCCCCAACGGATCTCGAGGAATGCGACGACTCGATTGTTGTACTCGTCACCCTGACAACCATCACCCTGACGAACAAGGGAGTCGCCCGCGATGAAGTCGTGGGCACGGAGTGCGACTCGGGTGTTCCACGGGGGCCCGTTGACCAGGATGTCTTCGATGTGGAAGCGGATGCCTTCGCTGGCGAACCGGTCGGCGAAGGAGCGGCACTCGTCGAGACCTCGGTGCGTGGCGTGCTGGTGACGTCCCTTCTCGACGGGTCGGTGCATCGCGGCCCAGGAGTTGTCACCGGGGAACACGATCTCGGCATCAGGGGAGGCGAGCTTCATCAGGAAGCTGGGATCGCCTTCGTTGAGGCGGTTGATGCCGTGTCGCACGAGCGCTCGTACCGCTGCCTTGTACATCGAATGTGCCTCCCGGTCCTCGGCTAGAACGGTCACTCTAGTAGAGCGTTCGTTCTAGACTCAACTGTGTGGCAGCCACACGCGACCGGATCATCGCAGCGACCAACGAGCTGTTCCGCCGAGGCGGCTACAACGGCACCTCGCTCAGGCAAGTGACCGACGCGGCCGGAGCTCCGACTGGGTCGCTGTATCACTTCTTCCCACGGGGCAAGGCCGAGCTCGCCGAGGCAGTGATCACCGAGACCGGCGCGTCATACCTGGAACTCTTCGAACTGTTCGCGGCCGCCACTTCTGACCCCGGGGCAGCGGTCGGCGCCTTCTTCGACGGCGCCGCCGAGACACTCGAACAGAGCGATTACATCGACGTGTGCCCGATCGGCACCGTTGCTCGAGAGGTCGCCAACACCCACGACCGGCTCCGAGGCGCCGCCGATCGGGTGTTCTCGAGTTGGATCGAATCGCTCGGCAAGCACCTCGAAGCTGCAGGTCTCGCCACAACGGAAGCGACGGCTCTGGCAGCCACGGTCGTGGCAGCGCTCGAAGGCAGCTTCGTCCTTGCTCGCACCCGGCGCAACGCCGACGTCGTCCGACACACCGGCAACCACATGCGCTCGCTCGTCGATGCTCAGCTCCGCGACGCCCACAACCGCGCGCAGGTCAACGTGGGCCGCGGGCGGTAGCCTGCGCGCCCCTGCTCGCATACGCCTGTTCTCAACGGAGGGCCACGTGGTTGCCCGAGTAGTGCAATGGACGACGGGGAACGTTGGGAAGGAGTCGGTCAAGGCCATCGTCGCGAACCCCCACTTCGAGCTCGTCGGCTGCTTCGCTTGGTCCAAGGCCAAGATCGGCGTCGATGTGGGCGATCTGGTCGGCATCGATCCCGTTGGTGTGATCGCCACGAACGACGTTGGGGTGCTGCTCGCCCTCGATCCCGACTGCGTCGTCTACAACCCGATGTGGCCGTCGATCGACGAGCTCGTGCGCATCCTCGAGGCCGGCATCAACGTCGTCACAACTGCCGCGTTCATCAACGGCCGCCGGCTTGGAGAAGACCGCGACCGTCTGATGCAGGCGTGCGAGCGCGGGCGCGTCTCACTGCTGGGCACCGGGGTCAGCCCGGGCTTCGCGGAGTTGATCGCCGTCACCGTCGCCGGCATGTGCAGCCGGATCGACAAGGTCACCGTGAGCGAGACGGCCGATACGACGTTCTACGACTCGCCCGACACCGAGAAGCCGGTGGGCTTCGGGCAACCAATCGATCATCCCGAACTGCACGCCATGGCCCGTGACGGGACCGCGGTCTTCAGCGAGGCCGTGGCGATGGTGGCCGACGCGCTCGGTGTCGAGCTCGACGAGATCGTCTGCGAATCCGAGTTCGCGAAGACGACCGAGGATGTCGTCATGGCGTCGTGGACGATCCCCGCGGGATGCGTGGCCGGCGTCGCGGCAAGCTGGCAGGGTCGCGTTGGTGATCGCACGATCGTCGATCTGAACGTGCGCTGGAAGAAGGGAGCGACGCTCGAGCCGAACTGGGTCATCGAGAGGGACGGCTGGACCATCACGGTCGACGGGCTCCCGAGCGTGACCGCGAAGCTCGACTTCTTCCCTCCGCCCGACTTCAAGGCCGAGACCATTGAAGACTTCATGGCCATCGGGCACATCATCACCGCGGTCCCCGCGCTCAATGCCATCACTACCGTGATCGAATCGCCTCCCGGCATCGTGACCTACGCGGATCTTGCGTTCCCGATGCCGCGGGGATGGGTGCGGTCGACCTGATCGAAGCGCGACCTTCGCCAGATCAGCCGAACCACGCCTTTCGAGCGTGTGCTCTCGGTGCGTCAGCCGCGTAGTTGTCATGATGCTCGGATGGAGATCGACGTTCTCGATCATGTGCTGACGGCCGACGAGCACCAGCGTTTCGAACGCGACGGGTACTTGCTCGTACCCCAGGCGCTCACCTCCGATCAGCTCGCGCATCTCACGGCCGTCTCCAGCCAAGAGCTCGATCGTTACCGTGCAACACCCGGAGTAAGCGAGTATCACGTGCTCAACCTCCACGACCTGATCGGGCGCGATCCTGCGTTCCTCGATCTCATCGATAGCCCAACGACCTTTGCGAAGGTCTGGGGCATCCTGGGGTGGCACATTCAGCTCTTCCATACCCAGCTCATCGTCACGCCGCCAGCGCCAACCGGAGCCGACGCCGGCGCGTATGGGTGGCATCAGGACAACAACCGGATGAACCTCGACCTCGAGACTTCACCCCAGCCGCGCGTGTCGGTAAAGGTCGGGTACTTCCTTTCCGAAGTCTCCCGGCCGGGAATGGCGAACTTGTGGGTCGTGCCTGGCAGTCACCTTCTTGGCCGGCCGGTGCTTGCCTCCGGCGAGCAGCCCGACGGCATGCTCGAGGTCACCGCCGCGGCCGGGGACGCGATCATCTTCGATCGCCGCTTGTGGCACTCGGCGAGCGCCAATACCTCTTCGACGACCCGAGTCTTTCTCACATACGGCTACAGCTACCGATGGCTGCGCCCGAAGTCGCGCATGGATCACGATGAGCTCGCGGTCGAGGTCGACCCGATCCGACGCCAGCTGCTCGGGTACAGCTCCGGGGCGAACAACTACTTCGACCCAACCGACGACGATGTGCCGTTGCGTACTTGGATCGCCGAACACCTGGGAGATGACGCGCTCGTCCCGTGATCCTCCCCGAGTCCGAAACGTTCCTACCCGGGTTGAAGATCTCGGACCGAGGCACCGGGCGCCAACCCGATCGTGATGACGCTCATCGCCGTGATCGCCGACACGCCAACCACGCTGCGAACGTTGCGGCATTGCTGGACCCCTGTACCGCCGGTCGGAGACCGCTAGCGTGCGCACCCGTGGCAGTGACCGGGATGGCCAACTTTGCGGTCAAAGTCGCTGATCTCGACGCAGCGATCGCCTTTTACGAGCGCGCGGGCGCCGAGGTGCGGGATCGCATGCTCTGGAGGGACGCGGAACGCGCCGACGTGTACCTCGGACCGATCATGATCACCCTCTTCACTCAAGCGATCTATGAGGACACGGTCGACCTCCCGAACGAGGGGTTCCTCCACCCGGCGCTGTTCACCGACGACCTCGACCGCGAGCTCGACGGCCACACCGTCGTCTGGGGACCAGAAGTGGTCTCGGGGGCATTCGGCACTCGCCGCATCGCGTTCGTGGAGGCCCCCGGAGGGATCCGACTCGAGTTCATGGAGCAGATGGAAGAACCATCGTGAAGGTCCGGGGCGTGCTCCACGGGAGCGTCAACGTCGAGGGACGACTCGAGGAGTCGCGCCGCTTCTACGAGGACCTGCTCGGCCTGGAGATGATCGCGCGCCCGGAGATCCCCGGCGTGGCTGGTCACTGGTTCACCACCGGTGGTGTCGAGCTGCATCTTGTGGATGCGCCGACAGGTGACGCCCAGATTCGTCCGACCGACCACCACGTGTGCTTCGCAGTCGATGACCTCGACGCCACCGTCGCTGAGCTCGAAGCGTCGGGCCTCGCGTCTCTGCGGAGCGCACAGGGCGACGTGGTGCAGATCTTCATCACCGATCCGGCTGGCAACGTCATCGAGCTCCAGCAGGCGCGACCGCAATGAACGAATCACCGCGACTGGGGCGCCCGGTCCGCACTGCGATCGTCGGTCTCGGGCGCATCTACGACCTCACGATCCTCGGCTACCGCGACAACCCCGATGCCGAGGTTGTCGCCCTGTGTGATCCCGATGCGGATCGGCTTGCGCGCCGGGCGAGCGACTGGCCCGACGCCACACCGTTCGCCCAGCTCGACGAGATGCTCGGTCGCACAGACATCGATCTGGTCGAGGTCCTGGTCCCCTCCCCGCTCCACTGCGAGGTGGTCTGCGCCGCGCTCGACGCCGGCCATCACGTCAACGTCCAGAAGCCGATGGCCACCACGGTCGAGGAAGCCGACGGCATGATCGCGGCCCGGGACCGCTCGGGACGCGTGCTACGGGTCATGGAGAACTTCATCCACTATGCGCCACTCCGGGAACTCAAGCGAGTGGTGGAGTCGGGCGAGATCGGTGAGCCAGCGGGCCTGCACATGAAGATGGTCGCCACCGGTCAAGGTGGCTGGGATGTCCCGTGGCAGACCTGGGAGTGGTACTTCGAGATGGCCCGCCGCGGCCGCGGAATCCTCGTGTACGACGATGGATGGCACAAGTTCTCAGTCGCGCGGTGGCTGTTCGGACCTGTGCGCGAAGTCATGGGCTGGGTCGGACAGACCGAAGTGGGGCCCGGCATCGTGATCGATGCACCGTCGACGATCATGTGGACCCACACCAATGGTCTCCGAGGTGTGTTCGACATCACCTTCGCCCCCGACATGCTGATGCGCTCCGACTACTACACCAACGACGAACGATTCGAAGTCACCGGCCGCAAGGGCTTCGTGCGCGTCAACCGGTGCACATCGCGCGGGCTGCAGATGCCCTCGGTCGAGGTTTACGCCGACGGGCAGATGCGTACCTACCACGCCCTCGACGACGACTGGGCCTCGTCATTTCGGACCCAGACCACCGAGTTCCTCCCTTGGCTCGTCACCGGCGACGGTGAACTCCTCTGGGACGCCGACACCGCACGCGACGTACTCGCCTTCCAGCTCGCGGCCATCGAGTCATCCGACCAGAACGCGCCGGTCCAACTCTCATAGAACTGCCGGCTCGACATCCGAGTCTCTACTCAGTGAGCGCAGAGACAAAACGGGTGGCCGGCCGGATCCAGGTAGACCCGCCAGTTGCGCTTGCCCCCGTCGTCGCCCTCGACGAGCGTGGCGCC
>CAMDCC010000190.1 GCA_945889545.1 Bifidobacterium breve
TCGCTTCGGCCCTTACGTCACCGACGGCACCATCAACGCGACCGTGCCGCGCGGCGTCGAACCCGCCTCGATCAATCTCAACCAGGCAGTCGAGCTGCTGCGCGAGCGCGAGGCGCGCGGCCCGGCCCAGAAGCGCCCCGCCAAGAAGAAGGCCGCACCGTCCAAGACGACCAAGCGCGTGGTC
This sequence comes from Bifidobacterium breve, assembly GCA_945889545.1. Taxonomy (GTDB): domain Bacteria; phylum Actinomycetota; class Acidimicrobiia; order IMCC26256; family PALSA-555; genus SHVJ01. Next base: position 185 of record CAMDCC010000190.1, read on the forward strand.
AAGAAGGGCACCAGCACAACGAGCAAGGCCGGAAAGGCACGCGCGGCCAAGAAGAAGGCGGCGATGACCACGGGCACCGCCGCGGTGCCCTCGATCCCAGAACCCCAGATTCTGGACGACGCACCGCCCCCGACCGACGAGGATCAGCCGGAGACCACGCTCTAACCTCCGTTGGTCGTGAGCTCGGACCAGTCGACATCCGGCGTCGCTCCTGGCGACGGCACCGATCCACCGCCGTGGCGGGTCTTCGGTACTCGCACGTACTTCCGGTTGTGGCTCGCGCAGGTGGTGTCGAGCACCGGGGACTGGATCGGGCTCATCGCGGTGCTCGCCATCGCGTCGCGTATCTCCGACAACGACGGCGCCGCCGTCAGCCTGGTGATGGTGGCGCGTGTCGTCCCCGGCTTCTTTCTCGGAACGATCGGCGGCGTGCTGATCGATCGGCTCGACCGCCGCAAGGTGATGGTGTCCTGCGACATCGGTCGAGCGTCGTTGCTCCTGCTGCTGCCGTTCGTGGAGAGCCTGCTCGGACTCGTGTTGGTCTCCTTCGGGCTCGAGATCCTGAGCTTGCTGTGGGGGCCAGCGAAGGACGCGTCGGTCCCGAACCTCGTGGAGCGAGAGCAGCTCACCTCGGTGAACACGCTCACGCTCGTCGCGTCGTACGCGACGTTCCCGTTCGCTTCTGGCATCTTCCTGCTGCTCTCGGCCCTCGCAGCTTGGCTCGGCGACTTCGATGCCCTGTCGGGGCTACGCCTCGATCAAGAGGTGCTCGCGCTGGTCGTGGACGCATGCACCTTCCTCGTGTCGGCGGCGATCGTGTGGCGGCTTCCGATCCCACACGAGCGCGCGGAGCGCGCCCGACGGGGCGTGGAATGGACCCAGACCCTGCGCGACATCAAGGAAGGGTTCGCATTCATCGCCACCCACCCCCGGGTGCGCGGCGTGATCCTCGGGTTGGGCGTTGGACTGATCGGCGCGGGCGCGATGATCCCGTTGGGTCCGGTGTTCGCCCGTGAGGGGCTGGGCGGGGACAGCGCGGCCTTCGGCGTGCTCGAGACCGCGCTCGGCTTCGGCGCCGCCGGGGGAGTGGTCGCTCTGCTCGCGTTTCAGAAGCGAGTGAAGCAAGAGGTGGTGTTCGTGCTTTCTTTGATCGGTACCGGTGTGTTCCTCATCGTCGGGGCAACGCTCTCCTGGTTGGTGCTGTCCTCGATCGCCATCGGTTTGGTGGGAGCGTGTGCCGGGATGTCGTACGTCACTGGCTTCACCATTCTCCAGGAGAGCGCCGACGACGACCTGCGCGGCCGGACGTTCGCAACTCTCTATACGGTGATTCGACTCTGCTTGCTGTTGACGTTGGTCCTCTCGCCGCTCTGGGCCGAATTCTGGGATTGGTGCGTGGGACTCGTGACGACCAAGCACGCCGTGACGTTCGGTGGGGCGAGCTATGCACTCCCCGGTGTACGCATCGCGCTCTGGGTCGGAGGTCTCATGACCCTCGGCGCCGGTCTGTGGGCGCGCCACTCCGTCCTCACGGCCGAACGCAAAGAAACGGACACGGATTGATTTCGCGAAGCGGGCGGAGCAAAGAGTGATGGCGCGGTTTGTCGTGTTGGAGGGCGGCGACGCCACTGGAAAGAGCACGCAGGTCGAGCGGGTTGCGGCGCGCCTTCGCGAGCGTGGTCTCGACGTCGTCGAAACGTTCGAGCCCGGCGCGACGCCGCTCGGCGCCCGCTTGCGCGCTTTGGTGCTCGACGGAATCGAACCGGTCGACCCGGTCGCGGAGGCGCTGCTGATGGCCGCGGATCGAGCGCAGCATGTCTCGGAAGTCGTTCGACCCGCACTCGCGCGCGGCGCGTGGGTCGTGAGTGACCGCTTCGTCCCGTCGTCCCTCGCGTACCAGGGAGTTGGTCGTGGCCTCGGCGTCGCCGAAGTGGAGCAGCTCAACCAGCTCGCGACCGCCGGAATCCAACCCGACCTCGTGATCGTGCTCGATCTCTCGCTCGAGGCTGCACGCGCTCGCCTCGGGGCCCCGACTGATCGGCTCGAAGGCGAAGTTGGCGAGTTCGCGGTGGCGGTGCACGATGCGTACCGCGAGCTGGCGCGCAGCCGGGGCTGGGCGCTGGTCGACGCCGACGGCACGCCCGACGAGGTGGCGAGCGCAGTCTGGTCCGTCGTGTGCGATCGTCTGTCGCCATGACCACCGTGACCGCTGCATCCAATGGCACATCGAATGGAGAGCCGCCGAATGGAGAGCCGCCGAATGGAGAGCCGTGGGTCCGGCTTGCGGGGCAGGAGCGCGCGGGCGAGCTCATGCAACGTGCGGCGGCGCGACCGGTCCACGCGTACCTACTCGTCGGCGCCAAGGGTGCGGATCTGCTGACCGCGGCTCGGTGCTTCGCGTCAGCCCTCGTCGCGTCTGAGCCCGACGCCCGCACGATCGACCTCGTGCTCAAGGGCGCGCACCCCGACGTCGTGGAGTTCGAGCCGGAGCTCACCGTGATTACGGTCGCGCAAGCGGGCGAAATAGTGAGCGAAGCCTGGGCGAGCCCGATCGAGTCGTCGTCGGCACGCAAGGTGCTCGTGATCCTCGAAGCAGAGCGTCTCCAGCTCGAAGCCGAGAACGCGTTGCTCAAGACCTTCGAAGAGCCGCCGGCGAGCACGGTCATCCTCCTGGTCACGTCGGCACCCGACGATCTTCTCGACACCACTCGCTCGCGGTGCCAGCGCATCGATCTCGCGCCACTCAACGAAGCGGCGATCGCCGCCGCGCTCGTGGCCGAGGGTCGCGATCCCGAGGCGGCCGCGTTGGCGGCGCGACTGTCCGGCGGGCAGCTCGGACGGGCTCGGGGGCTCATTGGCGACCAGCGCGCCTTACGTGCCGCGTTCGTCGACGCCTCGATGCGCGTCGATGGAACTGGAGCGATGGCCGCGCAGCTTGCTGAACAGCTCGGTGCAGCCGTGCGCGATGCGATCGGCGCGGTGAAAGCCCGCAACGAGCAGGAGCTCGAGGCATTCGAGACCGCCGCCACCGAAGCCGGCTACCTCCCTCGCGAGGTGATCCGCCAACGGAAGCGGATGACCACACGCCATTCCCGGCACGAGCGTATGGCTCGGCGCGAAGCGATCATCGAGGGCGTCACTGCCCTGGAGTCCGTGTACCGCGACGCGCTCGCCGGACCGGAAGCGCCTCAGCGGAACCTCGACCAGGCGCCGATGCGCGTCGAGGCCCGTGCCGGCGACCGGGCGCTCGAAGCGTGCAGGGACGCGCGCCAGGCACTCGAGCGCAACCCCAACGAGGGCCTCTTGCTCGAGCGACTCGTGCTGCATCTTCCCCACGGATTCGCGGCGCGCCCTCAGTAGGATGTGCGGTCCGCCGGGGTAGCTCAGCTGGTAGAGCAGCTCACTCGTAATGAGCAGGTCAGGGGTTCGAGTCCCCTCCCCGGCTCGCCTGCTCTGATTGCGTTCAACAGGGCGCAGGTACAGTCGCTCGAGCTGGTCCAAGTGATGATGGTGCGTGTCGCGTAAGCGGTACTCTTCGCCAGTCGTCGGGGCTGGTACGCCGGAACCGAGCATCGAGCAAACACAAGGGGATCCCGTGCCACTTCCACGTCGTCGTCGTGTCGCCATCGGTCTGTTCACCGCGTTGGTGCTGGACGTGGGGCTCGCGGCCGTCACGAGCCTGCCCGCCGGTGCCGCCCGCTCCATGACCGCCGCAGGCTCGGCGGTTGCGCAGTCGGCCAGGAATGCCGTGGCGACGCTGGCCATTCTCAACCAAGGCGTGTTGGTGCGACGCAAGGACAAGGACGACTTCAAGCCCGCGACGGACGGCCAGAGGCTGCGCGTGGGCGACACCGTGCAGACCGACGAGGCTGGCTACGCGCAGGTGAACTACACCGACGACTCGTTCACGCGCCTCGACGTGAACACCACGTTCACCATCATCAGCCTCGCCGACGACGCTGGCAACCGTCAGATCAAGGGCTCGGTCGAGTCGGGTCAGACGTGGAACCGCACGACCGCGCTCACCGAAACCGAGTCGTTCGAGCAGGAGGGTGCGGGCGCGACCGCGGCGGTCACGGGCACGGCGTTCCTCGTCTCGTGCACGTCGCCGCAGAGCTGCACGTTCACGTCCGTGGTCGACGGCATCACGCTCACGACGATCGACGGTGAGATCCAGGAGCTCGCTCCACTGGAGCAGTGCGACTCCGACCAGGCCGTCACCGACGAGGACGCCAACCTCTGCGCCGAGCCGTCGCAAGTCACGCTCGATGCGATCCTGGCGAACGCCTGGATCCTCCAGAACCTCTTCCTCGATGGCGCGGCCGGCTTCGAAGGAATCATCCTCGTGGAGGACGGTGCGGTCGTCGCCGTGACACCCACCACCACGAGCACTCCGCCGCCGAACACCGACGAGGTTGCCGCAGGGCCACCACCGATCGTCGACGCGGACAACCCGGTGCTCGTCGAAGGCTGCGGGCACGCGTACCCGGAGGGTACGTGCAGTGAGCTCGTCGCGAATGAAGTGGTCCCGGCCCCCGACTACGAAGCGCCGGGGCTGTTCAGCCTCTATGGCGAGGACGTGTACTTCACGATCAACGGCTCGGCCGGCGAGAGCGGCCTGCCGTTCGTCGTGGTGTTCACCGCCACTCCCGACAGTGAGTTCGGCTCGATCTGGGACGACGCCGCCGGCGTCGAGGTCGCGATCGGCGCGCAATACGTCCCCGAAACGCTGTTCCGCTTCCAGTCGGCAGTCAGCGGCTCGGAGGGTGTCGAGGTCGACACGAACACTGCGGTCAAGGTCGTGAACACGAACGGGGACGAGAGCGCCGCAGTCGAGATCCCGATCGCGGTCGACTGCAGCTACTGCTGCTGAGGGTCAGCGCAGCGCGTTATCGCGGCCGGTCTCGATCCAGCGGGCGATCCGCTCGGACTGATCAGCTCGCGGTGCGCGCGTCACCGGCACGGTGAGTCGCTCGGCTTGATCGGGAGAGCGGCTGCACGGCACCCAGTGCACGTCGGTGCCGGCGCAGATCGCCTCGGTGTGTGTGTTGAGACCCGCCGCGCACACCAGGAGGTCGGCCGCAGCCATGAGCTCCGGGCCGTCGAGACGAACGAGTGCAGCACCGCGGGTTTGCGCAGCCGCTTCGGCCACCGGCCTGACCGTGCCCGGGCACACCATCGACTCGATCCAGCACACGAGTGGGTCATCGGTCCCGACCCCGAGCCTGTTCCTCGCCGTGGCGCGGGGCTCGAGCTCGTGGAGGAGGATCGGCCAACCGTCGAGCATGCCGTCGGGAGTCCAGTGCTCCATGCTCAGCGCGCCCGGCTGCGCGCTGGCGCGCCCGGCTCGGTACAGCACGCGAACCTCGCCCACGACCGGCCATCGCAGGGCGCGCAGCGCTCGGAACGTGCTGTCCACCACCGTGATCGCGGCGTCGCCGGGAGGGGGCCCCACGACGTGCGGCACGCCGTGCTGCTCGAGGATCTCGTTGCCTTGCGTCCGCTCCCGATAGACCACCACGTCGGAGAGGTGTCGGCAGATGGCCGCGGCACCGGTCGGCTTCCCGTACCCGGGTCCTGGTGCCAAGTACGCGATCACCCGTATAACCTACGGGCTGATTCTTCTCCGTCGTCCCAGTAAGGACTCGCGCGGATAGGTGACCATCCACCGGTCGTCAGGTTGTCCCGGTTTGCATTTCGGGTGCGACCAACAAGACGACCGAGTGGAGGGTCCTGTCCATCATGCGCGCGCTCGAGCCCGAGGTTGTGGATGTCATCTGGCAGACG
>CAMDCC010000191.1 GCA_945889545.1 Bifidobacterium breve
GTCGGCGTTTCCGTATTCGCGTTCGGTCCGTGGTGGCGCCGCCGCCGAAAGCCGGTTGCCGAGATGGCACCTCTAGAATCACCCCCCTCATGACTGCGGCCTCATGACGGCGGATCTCGACGCGATCTTCAAGGCGTACGACATACGTGGCGTCTATCCCGACCAGATCGACGAGAGCGTCGCGACGGGGGTCGGCAACGCGTTTGTCGGGTTCACGGGATCGGCTCGGGTGCTTGTCGGTTGCGATGCGCGCCCGTCGTCGGTGCCGTTGGTCGCCGCATTCATCGAAGGTGCAACGCTCGCCGGGGCCGACGTGGTCGATCTCGGGCTCGCGTCGACCGATCTCATGTACTTCGCGTCGGGGCACCTCGACGCCCCCGCCGCGATGTTCACGGCGAGCCACAATCCCGCCGAGTACAACGGGATCAAGCTCTGCCGCGCCGGTGCAGCACCCGTCGGCATCGAGACCGGGCTCGCGCAGATCAAGGCCGCGGTCGCCGCGGGCCTGCTCGAGCGGGCCGAGGAAGCCGGCCAAGTCGAGCGACGCGATCTGCTTCCCGCATTCGTGGCCCACGTGCGCTCGTTCGTCGACCTCGACGCGCTGCGTCCCCTCAAGGTGGTGGCCGACACCGCCAACGGCATCGGTGGCCTCGTGGTGCCCGCCGCGTTCGATGGCCTCCCGTTCGACCTCACCATGTTGTTCGCCGAGCTCGACGGAACGTTCCCGAACCACCCGGCCGACCCCATCCAGCCCGAGAACCTCAAGGATCTCCAGCGCGTCGTGCTCGATCTCGACGCCGACGTGGGCCTCGCCTTCGACGGCGACGCCGACCGCGTGTTCCTGGTCGACGACCGCGCGGTGCCGCTCTCGGGTTCGCTGACGACGGCGATGGTCGCGAGCTCGATCTTGCGGCGCGTCGCACCCGAGGCCCCCGCCGCGGATCGCACCGTGGTGCACAACGTGATCTGCTCGAAGGCGGTGCCCGAGATCGTCCGCGAGCTGAACGGCACGCCGGTGAGAACTCGAGTCGGGCACTCGTTCATCAAGCAGGTGATGGCCGAGACCGGCGCCATCTTCGGCGGCGAGCACTCCGGCCACTACTACTTCCGTGACAATTACCGCGCCGACTCCGGCCTCATTGCGGCCCTCGTCGTCCTCGAAGAGCTCTCGCGCGCCGATACGCCCCTCTCCGAGCTCCGGATCCCGTTCGAGCGCTACGCGGCGTCGGGTGAGATCAATCGCCGGGTAGATGACCCGGCGGCGATGGTCGACGAGGTGGCGGCGAAGTTCTCGGGCGCGAACCAAGACCGGCTCGATGGGCTCACCGTTGATCTCGGTGATTGGTGGTTCAACCTGCGTCCGAGCAACACCGAGCCGCTGTTGCGGCTCAACCTCGAGGCGGCCGACGCCGCCGCGTGTGATGCCCACACAGCCGAGATCCTCGAGCTCGTCGGCGGTTCCTAAGTCCCGCTCCTGGCGCCTTCGGCGCCGGGCCGCTCGGGCCACGCTCGCTCTGACTCCTGTGTACGAGGAGATGGCAGACTCCAACGCATGGCATTAGACGCAAAGCTGTTGGAGATCCTGGCGTGCCCTGAGGACAAGGGACCGTTGCTGTACTTCGAGGACGAGTCGGCGCTCTACAACCCTCGCTTGAAGCGTCGCTACGCCGTGCGTGACGACATCCCGATCATGCTCATCGACGAGGCCGAAGCGGTTGACGACGCCGAGCACACGAGGTTGCTGGCGAAGGCCGACACCGATGCTGTGTTGCCCACGTTCGAGGCGTAGGGCGCGGGCATATGGCACTCGACAGTCTCGGGGTGCTCGACGCGCTGCAGGCGGTGCCCGAGCAGCTCGCCGCTGCGCACGAAGCCGCGGCCATGGTTACGCAGGATCTTGCGCTGCCCGACCCGGGCGACTTCGACAACATCGTCATCATGGGGATGGGTGGCTCGGGGATCGTCGGCGACGTTGTGCAATCCGTCGGTACCGCCACGTTGCCGGTTCCCGTCGTGGTGTTGAAGTACTACCGAACTCCGGCGTTCGTCGGACCGCGCTCGTTGGCGTTCGCGGTCTCGTACTCGGGAGGAACCGAGGAGACGCTCGAGATGGCGCGCGGCGCGTTCGACGCCGGCGCACGCGTGGTCGCGGTCACGGCTGGCGGTGAGCTGGCTGCGCTCGCCGAGGAGCGAGGCGGGCTGCACCTGCCGGTCACGCCCGACATCCCGATGCCGCGCCTCGCACTCTGCGCGATGGTCGCTCCGGTGTTCGTGATGCTCTTCCGGATGGGGATGCTGCCGGAGGCTCACGCGGGCATGACCCAAGCGCAAGGTCAGCTCGCGCGTCGCCGCGACCAGTGCAAGCCCGATGTCGCGGCGCCCACGAACCCAGCCCGCGAGCTTGCCCGCAAGGTCGGCCGCACGATCCCTGTCATCCACGGTGCCGGCGGGTTAGGTGCGGTCGCGGCGATGCGGTGGAAGCAGTCCATCAACGAGAACGCAAAGGCGCCGGCGTTCTGGAACGTCTACCCGGAGCTGAACCACAACGAGATTTGTGCTTGGGGTCAGCACGGCGACGTGACGCGCCAGATCCTGACGCTCGTGAACCTGCGGCACGGCCTCGAGCACGAGCGGCTCGAATCGCGGATGCGACTCACGACCGAGCTCGTCCAAGAGGCGTTTGTGCAGGTCCTAGAAGTCGAGGCTGGCGGCCAAGGTCGGATCGCGCAGCTGCTCGACCTCGCATACCTCGGCGACTGGATGAGCGCATACCTCGCGCTCGACAACGACGTCGACCCGGGCCCGATCGACGCCATCGCGCAGCTCAAGTCGGCGCTCGCCGACGGCGCGGGGTAACATCACTGCTGTCGGGCTCCTCGCGAGCTGTCATCCGGTGATCCGGGCCGACTCCCTGTGACGGTGCGCGACTTCGGTCGCGCCACAACTGAGGAGTCAACCGTGACCCAGACCAGTGCCAAGCCTTCGGGCACCAAGTCCGCCGACGCAAAGTCCACAAGTTCCGATCGTCCCGACTTCAAGGTCGCCGATCTGTCGCTCGCCGAGTTCGGGCGCAAGGAGATCGAGCTTGCCGAGCACGAGATGCCCGGCCTCATGGCGATGCGCGAGCGCCACGCTGCCGCGCAGCCGCTGGCCGGCGCCCGCATCACGGGCTCGTTGCACATGACGATCCAGACCGCGGTGCTCATCGAGACGCTCACCGCGCTCGGCGCCCAGGTTCGATGGGCGTCGTGCAACATCTTCTCCACGCAGGATCACGCTGCCGCGGCGATCGCAGTTGCCGGCGTCCCCGTGTTCGCCTGGAAGGGCGAGACGCTCGAGGAGTACTGGTGGTGCACCGAGCAGGCGCTGCGCTGGCCCGCGGAGAGCGGCGGCACCGGCCCGAACATGATCCTCGACGACGGTGGCGACGCCACGCTCGTCGTGCACAAGGGTCTCGAGTACGAGCGCGCCGGCGCGGTGCCCGCAGCGACCGATGGCGACAGCGAGGAGTGGACGGTTGTCCTCGGGATGCTCACCCGACTTCTCGGCGAGGACAATCGGGTGTGGCACGGCATCGCCGACGGGATCCTCGGCGTCACTGAGGAGACCACCACCGGTGTGCACCGGCTGTACCAGATGCAGGAAGCCGGAACCCTGTTGTTCCCAGCGATCAACGTCAACGACTCGGTCACGAAGTCGAAGTTCGACAACCTCTACGGCTGTCGGCACTCGCTCGTCGACGGGATCTGTCGCGCGACCGACGTGATGCTCGCCGGCAAGGTCGCGGTCGTATGCGGCTACGGCGACGTCGGGAAGGGATGTGCGCAGTCGCTCAAGGGTCAAGGTGCTCGCGTCATCGTCACCGAGATCGACCCGATCTGTGCGCTCCAAGCGGCGATGGAGGGCTACCAGGTCCTGACGCTCGAAGACGTCGTCGACACAGCCGACCTCTTCATTACGGCTACCGGGAACACCAACATCATCAGCGCCGCCGACATGGCACGGATGAAGCACAACGCGATCGTCGGCAACATCGGTCACTTCGACAACGAGATCGACATGGCCGGACTCGCCGCGTTCCCGGGCGTGAAGCGCATCACCATCAAGCCGCAGGTCGACGAGTGGGTCTTTCCCTCGGCGACGGGCGTCGAGGCGCACTCGGTGATCGTGTTGGCGGAGGGTCGACTGCTGAACCTCGGCTGCGCCACCGGGCACCCGAGCTTTGTGATGTCGAACAGCTTCACGAACCAGGTCATCGCCCAGGTCGAGCTGTTCACGCACCGCGACTTCTACGAGAACAAGGTGTACACGCTGCCGAAGCATCTCGATGAAGAGGTGGCGCGCCTGCACCTCGACAAGCTCGGTGTGCGCCTCACCACGCTCAGCGAAGAGCAGTCCTCGTACCTCGGCATCCCCGTGAACGGTCCGTACAAGCCCGAGCACTACCGGTACTGACCAGACAAGCGGATTCTTGGCACGCTGAAGGCGTCCATAGGTACTTCAGCGTGCCGAGAAACCCTCCGGGGAACCGCGTCATACCTCGCTCGTAACGTTCGGCGCGTGTTGACGAGGATCGTCTCTGGCGTCTTTCCACTGGCGTGTCCGGGGTGTGGGCAACCGGGCGACCCGGTATGCGATGAGTGTCTGACGCGCCTCGTGCCCGCGGCTGGTGCTCCTCCGCCGACCGGGATCGACGTGTGGTGGGCGGCCTTCTCCTATGAGGGTGTGGCTCGCGAGCTCGTGGCGCGCGTGAAGTACCGGGGCGCGCACGCGGTGACGGCGTGGCTCGCGGATGCGATGGTTCCGTTCCTCGCCCCGCCGTTGCCGGTTGTGGTCACGTGGGTGCCAACCACGCCCGAACGGCGACGCGCGCGGGGCTTCGACCATGCCGAGTTGCTCGCCCGCCACGTCGGGCGACGCATCGGGCGTCCGAGCCGACGGCTGTTGAACCGCGGCCCGGGACCACCTCAGACCGGCCAAGCCGCCGCGGCGCGTCGTCTCGGACCCACTATCGAACCGCGAGCAAGCGCTCCTTCAGCGGTCCTTCTCATCGACGACGTGACCACCACGGGAGCGAGCCTCACTGCCGCGGCCGTCGCGCTTCGAAGCGCGGGAGCGACGCGCGTCGTCGCGCTCACTGCCGCCCGAACACCTGCTCCCGGTGCAACACGACCAGGTCATCGGCTGCAAACACGACGGTGAAGTGCCCGTGGTCAACGATCGCCTGGAGGAGGGCGGCCGCTTCGACGTCGAGCACGGTGCGGTCGATCACGAGCCACTCAACCTGGCGCGGATTGCGCCGCGGCTCGCCCTCGATGCCGAAGTTTCGTGAGCGCCACGGATTCGGGAACTCGTAGATCTCCTCACGCTGGCTGAGCTGGGGTACGAGGCCGTAGACGGCACTGACCGCGCCGTCGTTGGTGACTGCGGCGATCGTTGCGCGCTTTGCGTCGATCCGTGGGTCGATCGCGGGAGGCCACCATCCATTCTCGTACTTCGCGCTCAGGGGCGACGGACCCCACGCCAACGTCCCGAAGACTGCCCCCGCGGCTACGAGTCCGACGGCGACGATTGCCACCGCCTTTCCGAGCCGGCGCCGCGCGAATGCCACGCCCTCGATGGACGCGAGGGCCAGTGCCCCCACGCACAACGCGGCGTAGTGATGCTCGATCACCCGGGTCCAACCCACGTCGGTCAGCACGTTGAGCAGGAACTGCGGGAGCCCGATCAGGAGCACCATCGGAGCGAATACCGGCACGAAGCCGACCGGAGCGAACAGCTTCCATGCGAAGTCTCCGGACTCCCTCGAGAACACGTGCGACGTGATCGCGCCCGGGTTGTTGAACAGGGTCTCCACCAT
>CAMDCC010000192.1 GCA_945889545.1 Bifidobacterium breve
CGCGTCGGCACCTGGATGATCGACGCGATCCCGGGCGCGACGCCTCGCGCCACACCGGCCACTGCACCGGCGCCAAGCCCCCACACGGTAAGCGGACCGGCGATAGGTACCGCGAGCAGATTCGCGGGAAGCGCCACCAAGGGCATCGACCCGAACACCGGGAGCAGCACAGGCGCTACGCCGAGCTGGGCGGCCGCGGTGATCCCCAAGCTCTCGCGCATCCACTCGGGACCACGGAGGCGCCGGGTGATCGGCGCGCTGAGCAGCGCGATCCCAACGCTCGCGCCACAGGAGAGCTGGAAGCCCACGGAATGCAGCAGAAACGGATCGAGAACCAGCAGCGCCGTGACCGCGACGGCCAACACTCGGGTGGCGCGCGCTGGGCGGCCGAGATGCACGGCGATGCTGGCGCACGCCGCCATCGCACAGGCGCGCGTCACCGACGGCTCCCATCGGGTCATGGCGCCGAACACCGCCAAGACCGTGAGGGTGCCCAAGAGCCGACCGGTACGCGGCATGCGCCGGAGAAGCGGCCCGACCAGGCCGAGCGTGAAGGCCACGTTGGCTCCCGACACCGCAAGCAGGTGCGACATGCCTGCCGCGCGGAAGCGCTCCAGCACATCGTCGGGCAATGCACGCGTGTCGCCCAACAGGAACCCGGCGACCAGTGCGCGCTCTGTGGGAGGCAGCACTGCCGTTCCGTCCAGCACTACCGACCGGAGCCCGTTCGCCACTCGGGTGGACGGCGCACTCGGGCCATCGAACCCAAGCAGCTCCTGCGCATCGAACCGGGCGACGGCGTGACGCCATAGGAGGTACTGGTCGTAGGGCTCGAGCGGGCGCAGCCAGCCCAGGAGCGTCACGCGGTCCCCGGCATCGAGCAGGGCCAGTCGCGGTGCCGCGTCGGCCTCAGCTGTCACCAAGATCGTGCGTCTCCCGGCATCGAGCCACTGCCCATCGCTCTCGATGCCGATCGGGCGCGCTCGCTCGACGCGAGCAACCACCCTCGTGCTGAAGCGCGTGCCTTCGGGATCGTCGAGGAGCGACGCGGTGATCACGAGGTCGGCGCGATCGGACACCGCGCTGGCGAGCGGCCAGTCGACGAGGCCGTGCACCGCACGCTGGGTCAACGCGCACCCGAGCAGCGCAACGGAGACCATCGCCACCGCGAACCGCCTTCGCGACGGGCGAAGGAGCACGGCGACCGCGGCACAGATCGCGCATGTTGCGAGCACCACACCGATCGCTTCAGGCCGGACGCGCTCCCCGATGAAGATGCCGGCGACAAACGCACCCAGGACCGCGACCGGCGCGTGGGTCACACGGTGACGCGGTCGCGAAGATCGGCGAAGCGCTTCTCACCGATGCCCCGCACGTCGCGCAGCTCGTTGACCGATCGGAACCCGCCGCGAGATTCACGCTCGTCGAGGATGGCTGCCGCGAGCACTGGCCCGATGCCGGGCAGCTCCTCGAGCTGCGCCACCGTCGCAGTGTTGAGGTTCACGAGCCCGTCCACCGTTGCGCTTGGTTCGCCGGTCACCGGGTCGGGTGCAGCAACGCTGAGCTCGCCCACCTTGGGCACCAGCACGCGTTCGCCGTCGACGATCTTGGCGGCGAGGTTCAACCGGTCGAGGTCGGCATCGGGCAGCCCGCCACCAGCCGCTTCGACGGCGTCGATCACCCGCGAGCCGAGTGGCAGCTCCACAACACCAGGGCGCGCGACCGCGCCGGCCACGTGCACGACGATCCCGGCTGCCCGCTGTGTGGTCGACGTGACCACCGCTGGCCGCGACGGGCGACCGGCCGACGCCGAGGGACGAGTGCCGCCATCGGACTCGCCGCCGGAGACCCCGACTCGGTACCAGATGAAACCCGCGACAACCGCGACGATGACCAGCGCGATGACGCCGAAGCGGGCGTCGGCTCGCCATTGGTCGATGCGATCACGCAGCACGTCGAGTCCGCCGGCCATGACCGGACGCGGCGGCATGGTGCCTCGGTTGCGGTCCTCGCCCCAGAACTTGGGGTCGGGTCTCAGATCGGACACAGCTACCTCCGGGCGCGTTGCGACGACTGGAGGAAGCGCGCCAGAGGAAGAGGGCGGAGAAGGGAGGCGGAGGAAGTGCGGCCCGGGAAGTGCCTGGGATGGAGTGGTGATTGCCTCCGCGGAGGTTATCCGCGTGAGGCGGTCACCCAGTCACGAGTCAGGCGATCACGAAGTTGACGAGCCGACCCGGGACCACGATCACCTTGCGCACCGTGGCGCCTTCGAGCAGGGCTGCGATGCGCTCATCGGCCCGGGCCGCGGCTTCCAGGGCGTCGTTGGAGATCCCCGCGGGCACGCGAATCGTCGCACGCACCTTGCCGTTGACCTGCACCGGGATCTCGATCTCGTCCTCGACAAGCAGCGCCGGATCGAACTCAGGAAACGGCTCGTACGCGAGCGTGGCGGGACGGCCGAGGCGCTGCCACAACTCCTCCCCCACATGTGGGGTGAGTGGGGCGAGCATCAGCACCATCGGCTCCACCACCTCACGAGGCGCAGAACCGCGATCCGCCACCACCTGCGTGAGGCGGTTGTTGAGCTCGATCAATCGAGCAATCGCGGTGTTGAACTTGAGCTCCGCCATGTCGTCGCGCACGGCAGCGATTGTGCGGTGTAGCAGACGGCGCGTCTCATCGTCGGCGGCGTCGTCGGACACGCGCAGGTCGCCTGAGTCCTCGTCGACCACGTTGCGCCAGAGTCGTTGGAGGAAGCGGTGCATGCCGATGATGTCGGTCGTGCTCCACGGTCGACTCGCGTCGAGCGGCCCCATGAACATCTCGTAGAGCCGCAGGGTGTCGGCCCCGTAGTCGCGATAGATGTCGTCGGGCGTGACGACGTTCTTCAAGCTCTTGCCCATCTTCCCGAACTCGCGGGTGACGGGCTCGCCCTTGTAGAAGTGCTGACCGGCGCGCTCCTCGACCTCTTGCAGGTCGACGATCATCCCGCGCTCGTCGCGGAACGCCGGCGCCTGGATGTAGCCCTGGTTGTAGAGCCGGTGGAAGGGCTCCACCGTCGAGACGTGTCCGAGGTCGAACAACACCTTGTGCCAGAAGCGCGCGTACAAGAGATGCAACACCGCGTGCTCCACACCGCCTACATAGAGATCCACACCGCCTGCCTGGTCCCGCTCGCTGTTCGAGCAGGACGTCTGCGCCGGATGTTCGGATCCGCTCGCCACTCCGGAAGACATCCAGTACGCCTCGATCTCACGATCGACCATCGCGTCTTCGTTCGTGGGGTCGAGGTAGCGCAGGAAGTACCAGCACGAGCCGGCCCACTGCGGCATCGTGTTCGTCTCGCGCAGATAGCGCTTCGGACCGTCGCCGAAGTCGATCTCAGCCTCGAGCCAGGTTTCGGCACGCGCGAGCGGCGGCGCGGGATCGCTGACCGCATCGTCGGGATCGAGCGTCGCGGGACGGAAGTCTTCGAGCTCAGGAAGCTCGACGGGGAGCAACGCAGCAGGAACCGCGCGCGGCAGGCCGTCGTCGCCATAGACGATCGGAAACGGCTCGCCCCAGTAGCGCTGGCGACTGAAGAGCCAGTCGCGCAACCGGTACGTGACCGTCGGCTCACCCGCACCGTGCTCGACGAGCCACTCCCCGATCTTCTGCTTGGCCGCCGCGATGTCAAGCCCGTCGAGAAACTCACTGTTGATCGCGGGCCCGTCGCCTAGGTACGGACCTTCGAAGTCGTCATCGGGCGGCGCGACCGTGCGCACGATCGGGATATCGAACTTCTCGGCGAACTCCCAGTCGCGCTCGTCCTGGCCGGGCACGGCCATGATCGCTCCGGTGCCGTAGCCCATCAACACGTAGTCGGCGATGAAGATCGGGATGTCGCCATCGGTCAACGGGTTGCGCGCGAACGCGCCCGTGAAGACGCCGGTCTTCTCGCGACCTTCGGCTTGCCGCTCCATCTCTGACTGCTTGCCCGCGAACTCGCGGTACTTGGTAACGGCGTCTCGCGGCGACACGTCGACACCGAACTCACCTTTCCAGCCCGCCGAAGTGCTCGACGGCCAGTCGGCGGGAACGATCGTGTCGACGAGTGGGTGCTCCGGTGCAAGCACCATGTACGTGGCACCGAACACGGTGTCAGGGCGCGTGGTGAACACCTCGATTGATTGGTCAATCGTCTGGTCGATCGTCTGGACGTGCCCGGCGACCGGAAACCGGATCGATGCGCCGACACTGCGACCGATCCAGTTGCGTTGCATCAGCTTGATCGGCTCGGGCCAGTCGAGGAGGTCGAGGTCGGCCAACAGTCGCTCGGCGTACGCGGTGATACGAAGCATCCACTGCTTCAGCGGCTTCTTGAACACCGGGAAGTTGCCGCGGTCGCTGCGGCCTTCCGCGGTGACCTCCTCGTTCGCGAGCACGGTGCCCAGACCGGGGCACCAGTTGACCGGCGCCTCTTCCAAGTAGGCGAGCCGGTACCTATTGACGACCTCGCAGCGAGTGCGCTCGTCGAGGTCGGCCCAGGGTCGCTCCTCGGGATTCGCCTCCCCGACCGGTTCGCGAATGCCGGACTCGAAGTCGGCGACGAGGTCAACGATCGGACGGGCCCGGTCAGCCTCGACGTCGTACCACGACTCGAAGATCTGCACGAAGATCCACTGTGTCCAGCGGTAGTACGACACGTCGGTGGTGGCGATGCTCCGTCGGGGATCGTGTCCGAGCCCGAGCGCGCGCAGCTGGCGGCGCATCGTGGCGATGTTGGTTTCGGTGGCAGTGCGCGGGTGTTGGCCGGTCTCGAGCGCGTACTGCTCCGCCGGAAGTCCGAACGCGTCGTAGCCGAGCGCGTGCAGCACGTTGTGACCGTTCATGCGCTGGAAGCGCGCGTACACGTCGGTACCGATGTAGCCGAGCGGATGACCTACATGCAGTCCGGTACCACTCGGGTACGGGAACATGTCCAGCACGAAGAGCTTCGGCTTGTCCTTGGCCTCCGCAAAGCCCTCCGACAGTGCGCCCGTGGGGTTCGGCGCCCAGAAGGTGTGCTGCTCCTCCCAGACGTCCTGCCACTTCTTCTCGATCTCGTTGGCCAGCCGCGCGGAGTACCGAAGGGCTGGCGCGGCGTTGTCAGTCATCGCGGGCGAGCGTAGCGAGAGGTCATCGGCGAACTGCGCGGGTTGTGTCACACCCGCGTGACACCATGCCAAACATGTGTTCGACATGCATTCGGTATGAGGAGCGGGTCGCGGCAAGTAGCCTGAGCGCGTCACTTGGGGGCGTAGCTCAGCTGGTAGAGCGCTTGCATGGCATGCAAGAGGTCCGTGGGTTCGAGCCCCATCGCCTCCACCAAGATCAACTGCTGGGGTTCATGCTCGGCGGCCTCGTCGCTGGCGAAGGTTGCTTCACCCTCTCAGCGGCATCGCCACCGAAGCGTCGCGACGGCTCACCTCGTCTGCGATTCGTGTTCTCGATTTCCATGGCCAGCCGTGATCGACCGCTCCTCGTCACACTCAATGAGTTTCTTGGTGTCGGATCAATCCAGGATGCGATTGCTCGGAACGAAAGATGGTTGCCACAAGCTCGGTACGCGATCGGGTCAAGACTCGCTCACCGGTTGGTGACCATTCCGTTCGCCAACGAATTCTTGCTTCCGTGCGCAAAGCGGGATCAGTTCGACACGTGGCGTCAACACTTCGAGGAGTACGAAAGAACATACCCAACACGTATCGGGTTAGGTCCGTCCGAGTGCTCGGAACCGGGCTGCGACGCGCCAGTGAGAGGTCGCGGTCTCTGTCGTAGTCACTACTACCGTGCAACCGGTTACTAGCCGCCTGCCAGCGTTTCTCGGTGG
>CAMDCC010000193.1 GCA_945889545.1 Bifidobacterium breve
GGTGTCCACGACGAGCTGTCGGCGGGTGGATTCGACGATCCCGGTTCCGAGTCGGCGTTCACGTCCGAGACGCTCGTGCAGCGCTTCGAGTCGGCCGGCGATCCGGAGTTCGTGGTCTTGGTCACGGTGCGCTCCGGATCGGTGGACGACGACGAAGTGACCGCCCAGGGCACCGCGCTCACGGAGCAGCTCGCCAACGAAGAGGGCGTCACCAACGCGTCGTCGTACTGGAGCTTGGCCAAGCCACCGCCGCTCAAGAGCCGCGACGGAACCCAGGCGCTGATCATCGCCGAGCTCGATGGAAATCTCGGAGAGCGCGTGGAGACGGCCGAACGCCTCTTCCCGAAGTTCTCCGGTCGCCAGGGCGACATCGAGCTCGGCATCACCGGTCTCACGGAGGTTGCCCGCCAGGTCAGTGAGCGCTCGAGCCAGGATCTCGAGCGCAGCGAGCTGATCGCGGCGCCCATCACTGGAATCGCACTCGTGCTCGTGTTCGGCAGCATCGTGGCCGCGGCGCTCCCACTTGCGGTTGGACTCATCGCGGTCGTGGGAACGCTCCTCGCGCTGCTGTTGATCGCGTCGGTGACCGAGGTCTCGGTCTTCTCCCTCAACCTCACGACCGGGCTCGGACTGGGGTTGTCGGTCGACTACGGCCTCTTCATCGTCTCGCGGTATCGAGAAGAAGTCGCCAAGGGTGCGTCCACTCGCGTTGCCGTGGGTCGCACGATGCAGACCGCTGGTCGCACCGTGGCCTTCAGCGCGATCACCGTGATGATCTCGCTGATGGCGCTGCTCGTCTTCCCGCAGCCCTACCTTCGGTCGTTCGCGTACGCGGGTGTCGCCGTAGTGGCGATCGCGGGGATCACCGCGGTGGTGTTGCTCCCGGCACTGCTTGCCGTGCTCGGTCCCAGAGTCGAGAAGGGACGCATCTTCAAGTTGCGCGAGGAGACCGACGGCGGGTTCTGGGGCCACCAGGCCAAGCGCGTGATGAAGCATCCTTGGCCGTACGCGATCGGCGTGAGCGCGGTCCTGCTTGCCCTTGCCATCCCGTTCCTGCACATTCGTCTCGGGCAGATCGACGACCGTGTGGTGCAGCCCGAGGTGTCGAGTGCGCGCCGCGTCACCGATGAGATCCGCGACAACTTCCCCACGCGCGAGAGCTCGGCGCTGCGCATCTACATGCCCGGCGTGAGCCCGACCGACGACGCCGAGGAGATCGAAGCCTTCGCACTCGAGCTCCGCACCGTCCCGGGCGTGGCCCGCGTCGACGCCGCGACCGGCTTCTACCCCGCGCCCGACCTCGCCATCGGTATACCCAGCGACCTCGACGAACGCTTTGATCCGGAGCTCGTGAAACAGCTCACGCCGAAGCCAGGCGATCCGGTCACGGCCGAAAGTGCCCGCCTGGTTGGCATCGACGCTCCGCTCGATCGCTTCTTCAGTACGAGCCACCCCGGCGACACATGGGTCAACGTCGTCCCCAACATCGAACCGCTGTCGAAACCCGGCGAGAAGCTCCTCGAACGCGTGCGGGCGACATCCGCCCCGTTCGAGTTCACGATCGCCGGCCCCACCGCGCGCCTCGTCGACTCAGAGGTTGCGATCCAGAAGCAGCTGCCGTTGGCAATCGGCTTCATCGCACTGGTGACCTTCCTGCTCCTCTTCCTCATGACCGGCAGCATCCTCGTGCCGATCAAGGCGTTGCTGCTCAACGTGCTGAGTCTCACGGCCACGTTCGGCGCGATGGTCTTCATCTTCCAGGACGGCCGACTCGCCGACTTCCTCGGCTACACACCCACCGGATCGATCGATACCTATACGCCGTTACTCCTGTTCTGCATCGCGTTCGGCCTCTCGATGGACTACGAGGTCTTCCTGTTGAGTCGCATCAAGGAGGAGTACGACTACGACCGCGACAACGAACGCGCCGTCTCGGTGGGGTTGGCGAAGACCGGCCGGATCGTGACCGCGGCGGCGCTGCTCTTGACGATCGTCTTCCTCGGCTTGTCCACATCAGAAGTGCTCCAGGTGAAGCTGTTCGGCGTCGGGCTCCTGCTCGCGGTGCTCGTCGACGCGTTCCTGATCCGAGCCACGCTCGTCCCGGCGTTCATGCGCCTGGCCGGCCGCGTCAACTGGTGGGCACCGAAGTTCCTGCGGCGCCTGCACCTGCGGTTCGGGATCTGGGAGAACGAGCCGATCAAGCTGCTCGACCGCGCCTTCGAAGCCGAGAAGTAGCGGCTCAGGGCGCCACGGGCCGCTTCCCCCAGTTGGTAGCCACGCAGTACTGGAGGATGGTCTGGAAGTAGTCGCCTACCTTGGGCCGCTCGACGTCCGATCCGGCGAGCATCGTGTCGGTGGCTGACGTGTCGAACGACGCTCGATAGGCGAAGTACGGGAAGTACTGCTCCGCAGTCCGGAGCAGCGGCCGGCGACGGCCCCACATCACGCTGTACAGCAGCGGTCGAACCACGCGGTACGAGACGCTCGGCGAGATCAACCACGGGCGGCGGACTCCGAAGACCTTCGTGGCGGCATCGAGAAGGTCTCCGCATGTGCTCTGACCGTTCGGCCCGGCCGCGATGTGGAAGCACTGCCCAAGCGACGCGTCGTCGGCCGCCAACCGACCAAACGCGTCGACGACGTAGTCGATCGGTACCAGATCGACATTGCCGTTCGCGTCGAGCGGCACCACCCACGCCAGACCCGTAGACAGCACCTTCAGCGGCCAATAGAGCACTCGGAAGTTCGACGTCGCTCCCGTACGCGAGTCGCCGACGATGATGCTCGGCCGGAAGATGCTGATCGGCAGCTCCCGCTGGAAGCCGCGCACGAGCTCCTCCGATTCCCACTTCGTCTGCTCGTAGGTGTTGTTGAACGTGGTGGGCGCGAGCTCGTCCTCCCGAACGAGGCCCTCGAAGCGGCCCGCCACGTATGCCGTGCTGAAATGATCGAACCGGAGCAGGTGCCCCTTGGTGTGGAGCGCTTCGGCGAACCGCAACACGTTGCGCGTGCCCGCCACGTTGATGGCGCGGGCTTCGTCGAGCGGCGTGTCGAACAGCACGGTGGCGGCACAGTGGATGACCCGGTCGACCTCGTCGGTCAGCCGCCCGGCGACTTCGGGGTCGGCGAAGAGCATCTCGTTGGTCACGTCACCGACGACCACGTGGGCACGAGCTCGTTGCTCCGGCGAGAGGTTGCCGCCCGTCGGGCCCAAGAGCTGGTCGAGTCGACGCTCCGGTGTTGCGCGCTTGCTCGGACGAAGCAAGCAGTGCACCTCGATGTCTGGGTCCCGGCGCAGGAGATCCCAGAGGACGTGTCGACCGAGGAACCCGGTCGCCCCCGTGAGGAGGACGCTCATCCCGCGTCGTCAGATGGAGTGGAGGCGGAAGGAGCAAGGACAAGCGCCGTGTAGCTCGAGCTCGCGCGAACTCGCTTGTGGGCCTTCGACGCCCGGCCGAACGCGACCCAGTCGTCGGCGCTCAACGAACGCAGCAACGGGTTCTGGATCGTCATGACGCGCCGGCCCCACCGGCGACGGCCAAGCCACGCCACGAGGTTGAAGAGGCTCTGAACCGGCTCGGTGACGTGCGCACTCCAATCACGCATCTCGAGCACATCGAATCCCGCGGCAGCAGCATTGGCGCGGTACTCAGCCCGCGAGCTGAATCGCTCGAACTGCCAGGTTTCGCGAACGATCGCAGCCTCGCCGGAATCCCAGATGGCCGGATCCGCGTCGTCGTGGGCCATGAAGTCGACGATCAACACCCGTCCGCCGGGACGCAGCACGCGCCGGACCTCAGCGAGGAACGCAGCCCGATCGGGAAAGTGGAATGCCGCCTCGAGACAGAGCACGCGATCGAAGGATGCGGCAGGAAGATCGAGCTTCGTGGCGTCGCCCTGGCTGTACGTGAGGTTGGGTGCGTTTCCGTAGAGCGTGCGGGCAACGTCGACGCTCTGTGGCAAGAGGTCGACGCCGGTCACCTGCGTCTGAGGGTGCAGGTTTGCGATGGTGAAGGAGCTCGCACCGCGCCCGCACGCAACGTCAAGCACCGCGCTGTCGCGATCGGGCGCAAGCAACCGGATCGATCGCTTCACGAGCCCAAGCTGCGCGGCAGGGAGGCGAAGCCGCGGTACGAACACCAGGGACGTGAAGACGAGGTTGAGGAGCGTGAACGGACGCCGGAACCGAAACCAGCCGAGGTTCAGCAGCGGACCCCAGCCGTACGCACGTAGCACTCGAAAGGTGACGGACGAGGCGTCGTACGCCTCACCGACGTTGGCGCTGACTAGTCGCCCCCGATGCAGGACGGCACAGCGTCGACGGCGTCATTGTCATGGCCCTCTTCGTTCGTCGTGCACATGTCGTCGACCGCCGTCAGGGTGACGGTCGTCTCGACGGACTCATCGCCCTCATCGTTCACGGCCTTGAAGGTGAACGAGTCGGACCACTGCACCGAACCATCGACTGGGCCCTCGGTCACCAGAGTCGGGAAATCACCCGTGTTGAAGCACTCGTCGAAGTCATCGCCGTTGGCGCAATTGGCCTCGATCTGTACCGGGGCGAACGTGTACACCTCAGTGATGAGGTATTCCGTGGTGGTGTTCACGGCATTGAGGCTGCTGTCGAGCAGCTGGCCGAACAACACGTCAGGAAGCGCAGTGAACACAACCACGAAGGAGTGACCAGGGTTTGTGACCTGCAACGTGAACGTCACGCGGTTGTCGCCGGTCCACTCATCCTGCGAGATGACTACATCGCCCGGCCCGGTGGGATACGTCGGTGAGTCGGTATCGCTGTCGGCAGTGAGGATGTTCACCGGGTTGGGGTCGACGACCGGCGGGTCGGACAAATCCGGCGGCGGGGTCTCTTCTTCCTCATCCGCAGGCGGCGTCGGTGTCACCGACACGACCACACCGTCCTCGACGACGATGATCCCTTCGAAACCGTTCGCGCCGTCGATGAAGAGGTTCTCGAGGATCCAAGCGTTGGCGAGGATCGCGTCGAGCGTCACCTGCGCGGGCGCCCCACACAGGTCGGCGTCCTCGTCGACCACCACTTCATCGGAGTCGCACTCCATCAAGGGGTCGAGGTGCTGGATCTCGCCATCGACCGTCGTCAGCGTGATGCCGTCGACCACCGACGTGAACGTGCAGTTCGTCGGCGTGGTGCACGACACCACGAACGCGGTGCCGGTGACCGCAGCAGTAGCGCCGGCACCTTCCTGCTCGAAGGACTCACTCTCGGTGAGCGCACTCGTGCGGTTCCACGTCTGACCGGAGTCGACGGAACCCTTGATCTGGCGGTTGCCTTCGTCGTCAGTGAGGCTGACGATCGTGAACGTGGTGCTCACGTCGAGGCGCGTGAACGACTCGTCGGTGTAGTTCACCTGCGCGAACCCGGTGGCGTCGGTCTTCACCGTGTCGCCCACCCGGAGCCTCTGCCCCTCGCGCCCCGGCCTGAAGTTCTCCTTGTCCGCGCGCTTCACGGTCACGTTCGGCTCGATGACCTGCAGGGTGGCGGTCGCCTCGTCCTCCGGCGCCGTGGTGCCGGCAGCCGCGGTCGCGCCAGCGACGCCGCTCATGGCGAACACCATGGCAATGGCACTCGCAGCGCAGGCTGCGATCAGACCGTGGGCTCGACGGCGGCGACGCGCTCGGTACATGGGGTTCCTTCGGATCGGCTTAGGACCTGAGCGGATAGGTGTTCATTTGGGGTTCCATCGGTCGCGGTGGTCGATGAGTTTGCCGACGATGAGCACGGTGGTGGCGAGGCAGAGGGCGGCGTGTCGGTGTCGGTTGCGGCGGTCGGTGTTGCGGCGGAGCTGG
>CAMDCC010000194.1 GCA_945889545.1 Bifidobacterium breve
GGGGGGAGTGCCTCAGACGTGCAACTGCTCATCGAAGAAGGAAAGCACACGATCGAGCGCCAGTGTGGTCGGGTGACCCGGCGAGTCCACGAAGTGCTCGGTGAGCACCGAGTGCGCCGCCTTTGGGATCCCGTGTGCGTTGCCCTTCGAAGAGTCGATCTCGACGGCGATGAACTGATCGCCGAGCTCTCGTCGCAGCGTTTCGAATCGGGCGGCAGGAACCACAGGATCGTTCGTGAAGCGCATCCCGAGCACACACGCGCCGTTCGCCGCGCGTTGCTTCACCGTCTCGAGGTCGGCGTCGCTGATGGCGAGCGCGGCTTTGCGCAGCTTGCCGAAGGGAAACGGGAGCGACGGTTGGCTCAACACCGGAGCGAGCATTCGCTCGTCGACCATCATCCCGAGCGCGAAGCCACCCGTGAAGCACATCCCGACCGCGCCCACGCCCGGACCACCACACTCGGCGTGCGCCTCGGCCGCGAGCGTGCGCAGCCATCCGATCACCGGGCTGGTCCGGTCGAGCGCCATCGACGTGAACTCCTTGGCCACGCACGCGCCGGTGATCGATTTGAGGATGTACCCAAACGACGCGGCCTTGTTCGGTGTGCCGAACAGCGACGGCAAGCGCACCGAGTAGCCGCGATCGACGACCCGCTGTGCGAATGCGGCGACGTTGGGTGTGATGCCCGGAACCTCGTGGATCACGATCACCGCCGGCCCGGACCCCGCTCGGAACACCTGGCGCGCGTACCCGTCGTGCTCGAACGTGGACTCTTCGAAACCAGGAAGCCGTTCGCTCATCTCACACCTCTGAGGGGCTGATCTCATCGAGGTTACGGGCGCGGGTCTCGGGTAGTCGAGGGACCAGGAAGAACGCAGCGATGAGCGGCGCAACCCCGAGCACCGCAATAGCGGGCCCGAGCCCGCCGACCACATCCTTGAGCCGCGGTGCAGCCAACAGCCCGATCGCGGCGCCGGCCACGCCGCACACCAACAGGAACCCGCTCGACGTGCCGCGCGCCTCGGTGGGGAACAGCTCGTTGTTGGTCGTGCCGAGACCGATACCCGCGCACGCGGCCGCGATGATCGAGACGGTCGGCATGATCCATAGCAGCGCACCGTTGCCGAGGAAGAACGTGACCTGAAAGGCAGTCGCGACGAGCAAGCCGACGATGATCACTTTCCTGCGGCCGCGCGATTCGGCCAGGCGCCCGGCGAGCAGCACACCGAACACACCGGGAATCCCGGCCGTCGCACCCCGCAGGAGGGCGATCTGAGAGTTCGAGAAGTCGTGGGTGTGGGTGAGGTAGCGGTTCGTGAGCTGTGACGACGGCGCGCTGAACAGGTTTACGAGGAACGCCACGGCACCGAGGGTGAGGAATCGCTTGCCGTACCGCCTGTCGAACGGCTCGCGGAGTCGCGCCTTGGGTTTCGTTCGTGCTTCGAGGCGCTCGAATCGGACGGTCTCCCGGAGCCGGTGAGCGATACTCGGCAGGAGGATCACGGTGAGCGCGCTCAACGCGAAGCCGACACGCCAAGTGTCGCCGCTCAAGTCGTTGATGGGGAGCAGGAACACGGTGGCACCGAATCCCATTCCGAGACCCATCCCGAGCATCGAGAACGAGAATGCGCGCGCCCCCTCGGGAGCGTCTTCGATGACCGCAAGCGCGGTGATGGCGAAGGTGGCGTTGGCGAAGGCGCGGGTGAACACCTGGGATGCGGTGAAAACCTCGAAGCTGGGCGCAACCGATGCCAGGAGGTTCGCCACGCACATGCCGCCGAGCCCGACCATGATCATCCGTCGGCGTCCGAAGCGATCGGCCATCGAGGCTGCGACGAGGGTCACCAGCACCCCGATGCGCGCCAGCGCGAGCGCGTCGCCGAGCGCGGCGTCAGACCGGTTGAACGAGTCCGTGACGGCGTCGCCGTTCTGCGTGAAGAGCGCGCTCCCAAAGCTTGCGACCGCGCCGACAGCAGTGAGTACTGCCAGTCGTGTCGCTTGGTCTGCTGTGAAGGTTGCAGGAATCAGTGTTCGACGGTGGCGCGACGGTGGCACCGGTTCGCCGGCAACGGCGGCGCGCAGGCGTACCGCCCAGTCCACAAGCACTCGACGCGCGACCACCCACACGATGAGCCGCACGAGCCAGCCGAAGTACGGAACCTTGATGATCGAACCGCCTTCGAGGCGCACGGTGCTACCGGTGGGCGTGGCTTGGATGCCGATCCGCAGCGTCGAGCCCGGGCTGTCGTGATCGAAGAGCTGGCCGACCAGCGAGCCGTCGTCGTCGGGCGCGACGCCCAGCATGCTGACGGCGGCAGCGTGAATTGCCTCAGGAGGCGCGTCGATCCGAACCAGCAGCCGACGGCGCACGTGCGGCATAGTAGAAGTAACGAGCGTGCCGCCAACGGCCGCTGCCGGGTATCCGGGCGGCGAGCGAGTGCGCAGGTTCTGGAGGTCGGTTGTGAGCGACCCGTGAAGGGGGGAGTTGCAGTGCCCAAGTTGAAGGTAGGGGAGCGAGCACCCGCATTCACGCTCACGGATCAAGGCGGGAAGAAGGTGAAGTTGTCTGACTTCAAGGGCAAAAACGTGGTCGTCTACTTCTATCCGCGGGCCGACACCCCCGGCTGTACCACGCAGTCGTGCGCACTCAGCGAGGCGATGCCCGACCTCAAGAAGCTGAAGGCGGTCGTCCTCGGCATCAGCCCCGACACGCCTGAAAAGCAGAAGAAGTTCGATGAGAAGTACGGGCTCGGCTTCCCGCTGCTCGCCGACGAGGACCACAAGGTTGCGTCGGCGTGGGGCACCTGGGGAAAGAAGACGCTCTACGGCCGCGAGTTCATGGGCATCATCCGCTCGGCGTTTGTGATCGGCACTACCGGCAAGGTCACGGCCGCGTTCTACAAGGTGAGTCCGAAAGACACGGTCCCGAAGGTGACGGCCGCGCTCGAGGAGTAGTGCGCCCGATTACTGGGCGTCTTCGATCTCGGCGAGGCGCTGGGCCATGGCTGACATGAGCGTGTTCTTCACCTCGGGCTCGTCGTCGAGCATCGTGGCGAACTCGCGCTGACCGATCACCTCGACGACCACCGGCGTCTTGGCAACGACCGTGGCCGTGCGCGGCTGGTGATTGAGCAACGAGATCTCGCCGAAGAACTCACCGGGGCCGCGCGTGGCGATCACCTTGCCGCCGATCAGCACGTCGACTTCACCGTCGAGCACCACCAGGAACTCATGGCCGATCGCACCCTCGGTCGTCAGCTCGCGCCCGGCCGGGAGGTCGAGACGGGTCGCGAGTGACGCGATGCGTTGGAGGTGCTTCTTGGACAGGTCCTTGAAGAGCGGGACCTGAGCAAGACACTCGTCAGTCGAAAGTTCCTTCGCCATCACGTCCCCCCGTGAAAATTGACGCTCACGCTCCCACCGCGTGGAAGCCGCCATCGACATGCAACATCTCGCCCGTAGTCGCCGGGAAGAGATCGGAGAGGAGGGCGATGCATGCCTGCGCGACCGGCTCGGGATCCTTGACGTCCCAACCGAGCGGAGCGCGCTGTGCCCACACCTCTTCGAAGTGCTCAAAGCCGGGGATGCTCCGTGCGGCCATCGTGCGCACCGGCCCGGCCGCCACGAGGTTCACCCGGATCCCTTGTGGCCCGAGGTACCGCGCCAGGTAGCGGGCGGTCGACTCGAACGCCGACTTCGCCACGCCCATCCAGTCGTAGATCGGCCACGCCTGGGTGTTGTCGAAGTCGAGGCCGACGATCGATCCACCCCGCTCCATCATCGGCAGGGCCGCGACCGCGAGCGATTTCAGTGAGTACGCGGACACTTGCAGCGCGACGGCAACGTCTTCCCAGGGTGCGTCGAGGAACCCGCCGCCCAGGCACGACTCCGGCGCGAAGCCGATCGCGTGCAGCACGCCGTCGACTCGGCCGCCGACGCGGTCCTTCAACGCCGCGAGGTCGTCGGCATTGGAGACATCGAGCTCAACGATCTCGGGCTCAGCCGGGAGGCGCTTCGCGGCTCGCTTGGTGAGGCTCATGATGCGCCCGAACGAGCTGAGCACTACCTCGGCGCCCTCTTCCTGGGCCCGGCGCGCCACAGAGAAGGCGATCGAGGCGTCGTTGAGGACACCGGTAATGAGGATTCGCTTGCCATCGAGCA
This sequence comes from Bifidobacterium breve, assembly GCA_945889545.1. Lineage (GTDB taxonomy): Bacteria > Actinomycetota > Acidimicrobiia > IMCC26256 > PALSA-555 > SHVJ01. Next base: position 4,163 of record CAMDCC010000194.1, read on the forward strand.
ACATTGCGGCCGCAGCCTATCGAGAAGGTGCTCCTACAGAGGCTGTCGCACGGATCGCGGCTGGTGTGTCCTGGGGATGGCCTGGCGGTTGGTTCGTTTGGGACAAGAGCCGCGTCGGATGAGCCGCGCGGGCTTCTGGTCTAGAAGCTCGGCGCGGGGATGGTTTGGTGGTTCCGCCAGAGCTTGCGCAGGTTGTGGGCGGTGCAGATGAGCTTCCATTCGCTGGTCACCGCGCCCAGGCCGCGTCGGGTGAACCTGCGATAGCCGCGGTTGGTTTTGATGTCACCGAAGATCGGTTCGATGATGGTTTTTCGGCGCGCGTAGAGCGCCTTGCCGTGGGGGCTGGTGAGCTTGGCGTCCATGGCGTCGCGCGCCGCGGCGGGGTCGGGTCCGCGGTCGTGGTGCGCGGTGAGCAGGTGGCGGGTCCAGGTCGGCGAGACACCCATGGCGCGGGCGGCCGCGGCGATGGTGAGCTCACCGCGGGCGAGCCGCTCGAGCACTGCTGGACGTTTCGCGATGTTCGGGTCGTTAGGTTTGGTCGCGGTGTTGGTTGCGGCGACCGTCGCGATCAACAGTTCGGTGTCGGTGGTGATGGTCGCGTTCGCAGTGCTCCAGTAGCCGGCATCGGCGAGGACGGTCCCGATCCGATCCGGGTAGCCGGCCGCGTCGAGGTTCGCCGCCGAAGCAGCCAACATCGGTGCGAGTTGGGTGCTGTCGTTGGCCGCGTTGGTGACTTCGGCGGCGACGACGATCTGCTCGCCGGTCGCCGCGGCTTGGGCGTTGTAGCCCTGCACGAAGCGTTGCGTGGACCGCAACATGCGACTGTCGGGATCGGTCACGTTGGCGTGTCGATCGCGGGCCTTCTTGCCCTTCGGGTTGGGTTTGCGGCCCGAGAGCTTGCGGCCCAGCTCGGCTTCCTTGGCTGCCCGCCGGGCCAGATACGACTCCCAGTCGGCGTTGCCCCCAGCATCGAGTTGGCGTAACGCCTCCCGCAACCGGGCTCGCCGGTCCCGTCGATCCGCCCACTCTTCAGGGAGCTCATCGCCGCGACGCGCCCCGAAACGTTCGTCTTCGACCACGTCGACCGCGTCGGCTTCGGCGAGGATCTCCTCGGCGATCTGGCGGCGGGTCCGGTTCGACCACGCGGATGCGTTCGCGCCCATCTTGGTGCCATCGATCGCGACCAACCCCGCGTCGACCAGCCCGGCAGTGACACACAAGCCCAACACCTGGGCGAACAGCTCGGCGATCGCGCTCTGATGCCGAGCGCGGAACCGGGCCAACGTCGCGTGATCGGGCCGCTGGTTCGCCGCGAGCACCCGAAACGCGACGTCCTCGACCAGCCTTGCTTCGATCCGGCGACTCGAACGATCCCCGACGCAGTAGCCGTAGACGAGCACCCCGAGCAGCATCGCCGGGTCATACGCCGCCCCACCCCGCCCGTCGTCTCGCAACCCGGCATAGAACCCCGACAGATCCAGCTCGGCCACCACGTCGAGCACGAACCAGGCCAGATGCCCCTCCGGCAGCCACTCCGCCACCGACGGCGGCATCAAGAACTGCTGATCCCGATCCACCTCACGAACATTGATCCCCATACCGCATCCTCACCCGCGCCGCGAAACGCGGGCGGGATAGTCAGGATTCATGCGACAGCCTC
>CAMDCC010000195.1 GCA_945889545.1 Bifidobacterium breve
GAACCGCTCGCACACACCACCCATCAGTAAGCGCCCGATGCTCACGATCATGTCGACCGTGTTGCCGACGCCCTGACCAAGAGCAGAGCCGCCGTGGAGCTCGTCGCGTGCGGAGTTCGACAGCATGATGTTCTCCGTCACGGCCACAAGACCGAACTTGCGACACGCCCCGGGCGTGTCCACATGCACGCCGGGATGCACCGCGACGGGCACGTCGAGGTCCTGACACGCGGCCCAGAACGGGTCGTACGCGGAGTGGTTCAGCGGGAGCTCGGTGCCGTCGTTTGCGAACAGGTATGCCGACGGGCGGATGAACACAGCCTTCAAGCCGAGCTCATTGACCGCGTACTCCGCCTCGGCGACGGCAAGTTCAGGTGCCTGGAGTGGGACCGCGGCCACGCCGAACAAGCGCTTGGAGTCCGCCGAGCAGTACTCGGCAACCCACTCGTTGTAGGCGCGCTGACACGCAGCCACGAACTGGGCGTCGTGCAGGGCCGGGATCTCGTCGACCGGCCCGAAGAACATCGCGAGCGACGGATAGAGCACAGCCGCGTCGATGCCGTCGCGGTCCATGTCGGCGAGGCGCGCGTTCGGGTCGTATCCGCCGGGAACTCGGATGCTCTCGAGCAGGTCGTACAGCTCTTTGGGTGTCTTCCCCACCGCCTTGGCCAACGCGTCACGCAGCTCGCGCCCGCCGCTGCGGACCACGCCGCCGACGAAGATGCTCTCGTACACCCCGTCCTCGGTGACCTTGCGCGGGATCCAGTCGCCCCATCGCTTGTGGTCCATCCGCTCGACCCAAAGGTCGTCGGCCTCCATCGTGTGGCCGTCGGCATCGATCACAAGCTCAGTCGTCATTGCCCCCCCTTATGTGCCGGCGAGTGCCGCGACGACCGGCGCGAATGCTTCGAACGTGTCGTCGCCCAGCACGATATAGCTCACACCCCACTCCTCACGACGGCGCTGCAATGTCTCGATCACCTGGTTGACCGTGCCGACGAGGGCAATGCCGGACTCGCGAGTCCGAGGTGAGCCGACCCCCAACCGAGCGGCCTCCGCGAAGCCGTCTTCGTCTTCGGTGATGGCGGCGAGGTAGTAGCGGATCTGCAGCTCCAGATCGTCGAACCGGTCCCCGGCACCTTCCTTCACCCACTCGATCTTCTTGCGCGTCGCCTGCGCGAGCGAGCTGGTCATCACAAGGCTGCTGGACACGCCCTTGCGCAGGTTCGGGTTGATGCCCACGATGTCGGCTTCGCGGCCGGCAAGGCGCAACACCCGCTGTCCACCACCCCCGACGACGATCGGCGGATGTGGCTTCTGCACCGGTGTCGGGATTCCGACGTAGTCCGTGATGGAGTAGTGCTTGCCGCTGAAGCTGAACTTCTCACCCGACCACGCGCCCTTGATCACCGCCAGCGCCTCTTCGAGCCGCTCGACGCGAGTACTCGCGGCATCGAACGGAATCCCGAGCGTGGCGTACTCGGCCTCGTTCCACCCCGCGCCCAGACCAAGCTCGAGGCGCCCGTCCGAGAGCGTGTCGATGGTCGCGCCTTCCTTCGCGGCGATCGCGGGATGCCTGTAGTCGTTGGCGAGCACGAGGTGCCCGATCCGCAGTGTGGTCGTGTGCGCCGCCGCGAACGCGATCGCCACCATCGGAGCGAGGTCGGTGTCGATGAAGTGATCGGGCATGTAGAGCGTGGAGTACCCGAGGTCCTCCACCTTGCGCGCCTTGTCGCGCCAATCGGCCGCCGACGTTGCGCTTGAGACCTGCACACCGAACCGAAACTTTCGGTCATACGCCATCGTGCGCCCGATCGATCAGGTACCTGCCAGAGCTGCGACCACAGGGGCGAACGCCTCGAACGTGTCGTCGCCGAGCACGATATAGCTCACACCCCACTCCTCTCGGCGCTGCTGGAGCCGTTCGATGCACTCCTCGACGGTTCCAATGAGCGCCACCCCTGAGTCGAGGGCGTCTTGTGTACTCAACCCGAAGCCGCCCGCGACCGCACCCGCAAACCCTTCCGCGTCGTCGGTGATCGAGGCGAGGAAATACCGGATCTGGAGCTCGATTTCCTTGAAGCGCTTCCCCGCGCCTTCCTTCACCCACTCAACCTTCTGACGCGTTCCCTCCGCCAGCGCGCTCTTGATCGCGTCGTCGGTGACTGCACCCTTGCGCAGGTTTGGGTTGATGCCGACGATGTCGGCTTCGCGACCCGCGAGCTTCAGCACTCGCGGCGCACCACCACCGATCACAATCGGCGGATGTGGCTTCTGGACGGGCGTGGGGAGCCCGACGTAGTCGGTGATCGTGTAGTGCTTGCCGGTGAAGCTGAACTTCTCGCCCGACCACGCGCCCTTGATCACGGCGAGCGCCTCTTCAAGCCGCTCGACCCGCGTTCCCGGCGGGTCGTAGGGCATCCCCAGCGCGTCGTAATCGGTCTGTTGCCACCCCGCGCCGAGGCCGAACTCGTGGCGACCGTCGGACAGCAGGTCGATGGTCGCGGCCTCCTTCGCGATGACCGCAGGGTGCTTGTAGTCGTTACCGAGAACGAGGTGCCCGATGCGCAGCGTGGTCGTGTGCGCGGCCGCGAACGCGATCGCTGTCATGGGCGCGAGCTCGGTGTCGATGAAGTGATCGGGCATGGACAGCGTGGAGTACCCGAGGGCTTCGATCTTGCGCGCCTTGTCGCGCCAATCGGCTGCTGACGTTGCGCTTGAGACCTGCACACCGAACCGAAACTTGTGATCGTGGGCCATTGCGCTCCTCAGCTCCCAGCCAACGCAGCGACGACCGGTGCGAACTCGTCCATCACTTCCGAACCAACCACGTGATACGACATCTGCCAGCGGTCGCGGCGCCGCTTGATCGTCTCGATCATCTCGTCCACTGTGCCCACCAGCGCAACCGGACTGTCCAGCACCTCGTCGGGCTGGCAGTCGAACGCCGGCGCCATGGCTTCGGCCACCGACTTGGAATCTTCGGTGAAGAGCGTGAAGCCGGCAAACGACTGGATCTCGACGTCGTCGTACCGCGCGCCGGCAGCGTCGCGCACCCACTGGAGCTTCTGGTCGGTCTGCGCGGGGTTCATGTCGGCTGCGTTCGACGGATCGTCGGGCCGACCCCCCTTCAGATTCCCGTTGATGCCCACGATCTGCGCTTCCTGCGCTGCGAGCGACAGCACCCGCTTGCCCCCACCACCGATCACGATCGGCGGGTGCGGCTTCTGCACCGACTTGGGCATCCCGTCGAGCGCGGTGATCGTGTAGTGCTCTCCCGAGAACGAGAACTCACCCGCGGCCATGAGGCCCTTCACCACCGTGATCGCCTCGGCCAACCGGTCGACGCGAACTCCGGGACGGTCGAGCGGGATGCCCGCCTTCTCGTAGTCGACGGTCATCCAGCCGGCACCGAGGCCGAGCTCGAGCCGGCCGTCGGAAAGCAGGTCGAGCGTGGCCGCGTCGCGAGCGACAACCACCGGGTGGCGATAGTCGTTGCCGAGCACGAGCGACCCGACGCGCAGCGTTGTGGTGGCCTCAGCCGCGAATGCCATCGCCGGGAACGGCCCGAACGGGTGGTCGACGAAGTGGTCCGGCACGTACAGCGTGGAGAACCCGAGATCCTCGGCCTTGCGGGCCGTCTCGCGGTACTGCTTCGCCGACTCGGCGCCGAGCGCCATCACACCAAAACGGAACTTCCGGTCATGCGCCACGGCCGCGCACCCTACTTGCCACCCCCAACCACCTGTTTTGGAGACTCACGACCCCGGATTCCGGTGTTGTGGATCTCCAGAACGGTGGTTTCGGTGGGAGGGGCGGCGCTAGCGGCCGGTGGAGCCGAAGCCGTAGGTGTCGCGGGCGGTCTCGTCGAGGGCGCCGACCTCATGCCACTCGACCTCGGATTCGACCGTGGTGATCACGAGCTGCGCGATGCGGTCGCCGCGCGTGACGGCGTACGGCGCGCTCGGGTCGGTGTTCACGAGCAGCACCTTGAGCTCGCCGCGGTAGAGCGAATCGATGAGGCCCGGCGTGTTCAGACACGTGACGCCGTGGCGTAGCGCGAGGCCGGACCGCGGCAGCACCAGGCCGGCCCATCCTTCGGGGATCGCGACCGCGAGGCCGGTGGTAACGAGAGCGCGGCCGCCAGCGGGCGCGAGCGTGACGCCCTCGTTCGCGTAAAGGTCGTACCCGGCGTCGTGCGGATGCTGTTGCGCCGGGAGCTGTGCGCCGGGGTCGAGCTTGGTGAACGCGATGCGCATCGACGCGCCCTACGCGGCGAAGTCGCCAACGAGCTCGCTGCGCTGCTCGGTCGTGAGCGTGACGTCGGCTTGGTACTCCGGGTGATCGACGACAAGACGCACCGGACCATCAGCGAAGGCGCGCCGTTCCTCCGGCGTGAACGCAAACTTCAGGTAGTGGACGGCCGAGGTGACGTCTTCTCGGGTAAGGCGCTCTGCATCTTCTTCTCGGGCCGACACCGTGCGGTCGCCGACGATGAAGTGCACGTGGTCTTCGATGTGCACGAGACGCGGGAGCCAGGAACGCAGAGCATCGGAATCGTCGATCTCGATGAACAGCGTGCCGGACAACTCGCCCGGTTCGGGCAGCAACTGGTTGTACGTCTCGACTTCGTGCGCGATCTGCTCGTCGCGCAACATCTTCTCGGCGCGCGCCATCTCTTGGATCTGGAATCGCATCGTGAACGCGTTCTCGAACACGATCGACAGGAGATCGCCGAGCGAAAGACGGCGGCGCTTCTTCATGGCGATGATCTCGGAGCGAAACGCGTCCCGTTCGCGCTCGTACTCGCGCAGGTCCTTGATGTCGCTCACGGCGAGCTTGCGCATCGGCTTTCCTCGCCTCCCTTCAGCCTTCGTCGATGCCGTAGGCCCGAGCGAGCACCTGCACGGGATGGCTCGGCACCTTGCCCGTGGCCTCACGGATCGCGGTGTTGGCGAGGTGGCAATCGCCCGCAACGAGTTGCGTGTCGGCCTTCGCTATCGCCTCCATCAACGGCTTGGCGATCTTCTTCGCCATCTCCACGTTCTCGGCCCGCAGACCCCAGGTGCCGTCGATCGCCGAGCACCGCTCGACCATCGACACCTTTGCACCCGTGAGCGCCATCAGATCGCGGCTCTTCGGACCGATCTGCTGGGCGCGGTAGTGGCACGCCGCATGCCAGGTGATCTCGTCGTAGGTGGTCCCGGTGAACTCAGTGTCGAGCGGCTCTTCGCGGTGCCGGGCCATGAGGTACTCGGCGACGTCGAAGGTGTGGGCGGCGACGAGCCGCGAGTCATCAGTCCCAAGGAAGTCGGGCACCTCGTTCTTCATCACGTACGCACATGTGGGCTGGGGCACGATCACATCGCAACCTGCCTGCACTGCGGGCAAGAGCGCCGAAACGTTGCGTTCAGCATGCTCACGGAACTTGCCGATGTCGCCAGCGTCGAGCCACGGCATCCCGCAGCAGATCTGGCCGTCAGGCAGGTCACAGGCGATCCCGTTGCGCTCACATACCTGCACGGCCGCCTTGCCGATCTCGGGGTCTTGGTACTCGACCAGGCACGTGGTGAAGAGCGCGACCGGTCGACGCGCTGTTCCCGTCGGCTTCGGAGGCGAGCGGCGCAGGAACCATTGCGAGAACCGCTGACGCGCGTACCTCGGGAGCAACCGGTCACGCGAGATGCCCGTGGCCTTCTCCATGAGGAACCGCACCGGCTTCACATCGTTCGTGCGGTTGACCACTCCAGAGAGTGCCGTCGCCACCTTCCCCTGGAGGTCGGTGCGCGCCAGCAGGCGCG
>CAMDCC010000196.1 GCA_945889545.1 Bifidobacterium breve
TGCCAGATGACATCAACCACTTCGGGCTCGAGCGCGCGCATGATGATGGGGTCCTCCACCAGGTCGTCGGGGTTGGGCTGCACCCAGAATGAAAACTGGGCCAACCCGACGACCGGTGGATGGTCACCTACCCGCGCGAGTCCTTAGTCGCTAGTGCAACGTTCGGCGCCAACGACTGGCCGACCCTCTCTGTTGCGCTCCTCGTGATCATTTTCGCGGGTCTCTGTTACTGGGGTGTGGTTGTTGTGCGTCTCGATGAACGCGGGTCCGTTAGTTTCCGTATGGCGCTTCGCACAATTTCCGTACGTTTCAGCGAGTTTGAGACAGTTCATTGGTCTCAGGCAACGTCCGTGGTTCGAATCTCGTTTGAGCAAGGCAGTGTCTACATTCCGACCTTGTGGCCAGGCTGGTATCCAAGATTGCAACGAATGATCGCCATCATTCAGGAGGCGAACCCAGATCTAGTGATTGATTGATTTTCCGAAAATCGACCCAGGTACGCACGGGAGACTCGCAAGTAGGGCTTCGCCTCAGGTGATTGATACTCGTTGTGCGCCGGCACAAACGCCGGTGCCGTGGTCGACTCGATCGCCGACTGGCTTGATTTGGTTCGGTTGGATGTCGCAGGCCTAGCCGCATCGACATCGATCGCCACCAACACTCGGCGGGAGCGAACACGGCGATCGGACGAAGATGAGCACTTCCCGACCTGATCTCGACCCGCGGACGACCGTTTCCTCTCCGAGGTCGCCGATCGGCAGCGAGCACTGAAATGAGCTGACGCACTTGCACCTGCGATGCCTCGGCCTCATCGCGCGCCCGCAGCCTCAACGCGATGAGGTCTCGCTCGTGTCGCGATGATCCCCATCACCAAAGACCAGGGCGCCGATTGTGAGGGCCGCTCGCTCGTGCAGGCCTGGTGTGACGTGCGAGTACGTGTCGAGGGTGACGCCCACGTTGGCGTGGCCCAGGAGCTCCTGGACGACCTTGGTGTGAACGCCGGCCGTGAGGGCGAGCGTGGCCACTGTGTGCCGGAGGTCGTGCAGCCGGATCGGCGGAAGGCCGGCGGCCTGCGCGTGTTGCGAGAAGACCTTCGTGACTCGATCCGGGAACAGGTAGTGACCGGTCTCCGTCGTGAACACATGCTCGCCGTCCTCCCAGGCTGGTCCGGCCGCGAGGCGCTCGGCGACCTGGGCGATGCGGTGCGCCCTGAGGGCGTCGCGCGTGCGGGGATGGAGCATGATCGTGCGCGCCCCTGCGCGCGTCTTCGTGGGTGACTCGATGGTCTTGGCACCGGCGATCACGAGCCCACGGCGGATGGCGACCTTGCCTTCATCGAGGTCGACGTCGCTCCAATAGAGGCCGAGCGCTTCGCCGCGACGCATGCCGGTGGTGGCGAGCAACGCCCACAGCGCGTAGAGCCGATCACCCTCTCGACTCTTGAGAAACCGCGCCACCTCGTCGGCCGACCATGTGTCCGTCTCGGCCTTGTCGACGCGCGGCGGACGCACGAACGCGGCTGGGTTGCGTGCGAGAAGTCCGCTCAGTACCGCGTCGCTCAGCGCGTGCTTGAGGATCCGGTGCGTGTACGCCACCGTGCGGGCCGAGAGCCCTCCCGTCCCGCGGCGACTCCCCGATGCCAGGAGCTCGGCGTAGAGAGCAGCAATGCTGGGCGCCGTGAGATCGGCCAGGCGTAGATGGCCGAGACGTGGAACGACGTAACCGCAGATCGTGTCGCGGTAGCTGAACGCCGTCTTCTCCCGAAGCGACGGCGTGATCCCCACGAGCCACTGCTCGAGGTACTCGCCAACCGTCAGCGCGCCGGGGTCAGCGAACGTGCCGGTGTGAACCTCGTCCAGCTTCTTCGCCAGTGCGACCTCGGCGTCCTTCTTGGTGCGGAAGCCGCCGGCCCACTTCTGGCGCTTCTTCCCGTTGGCGTCCCGGCCGAGGTAGAGCACGTAGGCGTACGTCTGGCCGCGCTTGATGATGCTGCCTCGCATCGATCGCTCCCTTCGTCGTGGTGCTGACTCGGGGAACCGGTGGGCGGGACGCCGCCGCTAGCGGATCAGCGGATTAGCAAGGGATTAGCAACACCCTCCGCTGAGCCTGGGAAGTCTGCGCACCCCTTAGAGATGCAGCGCGCTCGGAGGGAGTCGAACCCCCAACCTTCTGATCCGTAGTCAGATGCTCTATCCATTGAGCTACGAGCGCTGATCCATCGATTGTACGCCGCCGGTGCGCACGACTTCCCTTGGAACGTAACGTTCCGCCGTGAGCGCCATCGGGACCACCCCAGCCCGCCAGGCCGTCGACCGGTACGTGGAGAGTGTCAACACCACCGACCTCGATGGCCTGCTCGGGCTCTTCGCGGCCGACGCTGTGCTCACGCCGCCTCGCGGCGTGCCCGAGTGCCGTGGGACCGATGCAATCCGATCGTTCTACGCCGACATCGTGTTCCAGCAGGCGCCCGTCGTCACGCCGACCAACGTGGTGGAGCAGGGAAACCAATGCGTCGCCGAGCTCACCGCGGTGATGAACGGTGAACCGTCGCACCTGATCGATGTGTTCGAAGTGGGCGGCGACGGGCTGGTCACGCGGCTCGCCATCTCTCTGCGCTGACCGCCGCACAACGCGAAACACCAAGCGCCGCCACACAGGCCGGCCGTTACGCTGCCCCGCGTGCCAGCCACACCGCCCGACGTTCGTCGCGCCGCGATCACACTCGGCGCCGCCGTTGGCGTGTTCGGCGTTTCGTTCGGTGACGTTGCAACCGGAGCCGGCCTGTCGGTACCGATGACGTGCGCGTTCTCAGTGTTCGTGTTCACCGGTGCCACTCAGTTCGCTGCGGTGGGAGTGCTCGCTTCGGGTGGGAGCCCGATCGCGGCACTCGCCACCGGGTTGCTTCTCGGCGCACGCCACATCGGGTACGGCCTCGCGCTACACCCGCTACTACCTCGTTCGCCGCGCAAGCGGTTGCTCGCGGCGCAGTTCTTGATCGACGAATCGACAGCCTTGGCAACGACCCAGGTCGACAAGCGCAACGCGGCAGGCGCCTTCTGGTGGGACGGCCTCTCAGTGCTCGTAGCGTGGAACATCGGGACGGCAGTGGGCGCGATCTCCGGCGACGCGTTGGGCGATCCTGCCGATCTCGGACTCGACGCCGTCTATCCGGCGGCCTTCCTCGCTCTCCTCGCTCCGCTCCTGCGCGACGCGGACGGGCGCGCGGCCGCGCTCGCGGGCGCGGGCGCGGCCATCGCGCTCGCCCTCGTGCCGTTCACGCCGGCCGGTGTGCCGATCATCGCGGGAGCGATCGGCGCACTCATCGGGCTGCGCTTCGCTCGCCCCGACGTCGCGCCCGCGAAGTCGAGTGCACCATGACCTGGGGCTGGCCCGCACTCGCTGGTCTCGCCGCGGGCTCCTATGCGCTCAAGGCGTTCGGACTGTTCGCGCTCGGGGATCGGCAGCTCGCGCCGATCGTCGTGCGTTTCCTCGCGCTGCTGCCCGCGGCGTTGTTTGGCGCGCTCATCGTGGTGTCCACGTTCGCGGGCGCCCGCGAGCTGGTGCTGGATGCACGCGCCGCAGGACTCGCTGTTGCCGGCGTCGCCGTCTGGCGTCGCGCGAGCTTCGTGGTCGTGGTGGTCGCCGCGGTAGCGACTGCGGCGGCGGTGCGCGCGGTTACGTAACGCGGTCCACGCGTCAGCCGACCACGACCTCGGCGACGGAGCCGAGCGCGTCGGCGAGCATCACGCAGTCGTTGTCCTCGGCGTAGCGCAGACCCTGCACGTTGAGCAACAGCACCGGATCGGCGGCGAGTGGGAACGGACCCCAGTGCCACGTACCTCGGTGCAGCACGAACGCATCTTGGGGATGCAGCAGGAAGGCGCGGATGGCGTTGAGATGCTCCGGCGCCTGGAGATCGAGTCCGGCCGGAGCGACGGCAACGATGGCGTCGCAGTTGAGCGGCATGAGTGCCTGCGTGTGCGTGGCGTGCCGGAACATCCGGTCACACACCGCTCCGTGCTCGGTGTGCTCCACCTCGTCGTACGCATGGCTGATCACGTTGAGGTGCGGGTCGCCCCACTCGAACGAGAGGGTGTGTGCACCGTCGGCGGCATCGGTGTCGGCCACCGGCAGCCAGCCAAATGGGGCCCACGCCTCGGGGGTGATCGGCTGCGTCTTCAGCTGCACCATCCGGAGCTCGCTCATCTCGCCAAGGATGCCAGAGGCGAACGTCCGCGGTGCAGGTATCCTGCGCCGCAGTGAGCCGTGGCCCGAGCGGCCCGGCCCGAAGGGCCAGGAGCGGGAAGTTGGACGTTCGCTCGATCGAGGATGTGGCGCCGGTTGTGGAGCACAACGGCACGGTGCCGGTGTGGTGGCTCGTGAACCCACGCGAGATGAAGGACATTACCGACGGCGGTTTCCTCGAGCTCGTGAGCGAGTTCGAAGTGGCGGGCGGTGGCCTGGTCGACCCGCACTCACACCCGACGCACGAGTTCTATTACGTCACCTCGGGGAAGGGCTTGATGACGATCGACGGCGAGGAGCGCGAGATCACCCAAGGTGATCTGGTGCACATCCCGCCGAACCTCGTGCACAGTCTTCGGCCGGTGAGCGACCACGCGCCGATCCACTGCTTCTGCTTCGCCGTCGGCATCAAGGACGCCGGCGAGGTCAACTACACCGAGCACTAGCTCCTCTTGGCCAGAGTTCTCGTCACTCGCCGACTGCCCGATGGCGGCACCGATCCACTCACCGCGGCCGGTCACGAGATCGTCACGACCGACGACGATGCGCCACTGACCCACGAGCAGCTGTGTACTGCCGTCGCCGAGGTTGACGCCGTCGTCTGCCTGCTCACGGATCGCATCGATGACGCCGTCATCACCGCAGGAGTACCGCACCTCAAGGTCGTCGCCAACGTCGCAGTTGGTTACGACAACGTCGACGTGAGCGCGGCGGCGGCCGCGGGCGTTGCCGTGTGCAACACGCCGGGAGTGCTCGACGAGACCACCGCCGACCTCGCGTTCTTGCTGATTCTCACGGCGTCGCGCCTCTCGTCAACGGCGGAGCACGATCTCCGAACCGGGGCGTGGCACGGATGGGGCATCAATCAGTACCTCGGTCGCGACGTGCACGGCGCCACGCTCGGCGTCGTCGGGTATGGCCGCATCGGGGCGGCCGTCGCGCGACGAGCCGAGGGATTCGGGATGCACGTGCTCCATCACACCCGCAACGACACCGGCGCACCCGGTTGGGTCGCCGACCTGGATGCCTTGCTTGCCGAGAGCGACGTGGTCTCGCTCCATGTTCCCCTCAAGGATGAGACCCGACACCTCATCGACGCGCGCCGCCTTCAGCTCATGAAGCCGACGGCCGTGCTCGTCAACACGGCGCGCGGACCGGTCGTCGACGAAGAAGCGCTCGCGATCGCGCTCGAGGGCGGGGAGATCTTCGCGGCCGGCATTGACGTATACGAGCGTGAGCCCGAGGTACATCCGAGACTGCTGACCGCACCGCGCACGGTGCTGCTGCCGCACATCGGCTCGGCATCGCAGCAGACACGTACACGTATGGCGCAGCTCGCATGTGAAGGCGCCGTAGCCGTGCTCAATGGCGAACGCCCGCCGAACTTGGTGACGCCCTAGTGGTACGTCGCTGAATTAGCGAGGCGGGTTAGGTTGGCGGTATGCCGGTGATGATTGCTGTTGCGTTGAAGGTGTCTCGGTCGCAGCGTCGAGAGTTGGAGCGGTTGGCTCGGTCGTCGTCGTTGCCGCATCGGGTGGTGGTG
>CAMDCC010000197.1 GCA_945889545.1 Bifidobacterium breve
CCGACGGCCGGCCGATCGCGGCGCGGATGTCGTCGGCGTGCATGAAGAAATCGAACCAGAGCGCCTCGACGCCGTCGGCCAGAGTGCCGTCGTAGTCCCCGGGCGACTGGGCGGTCCACGCCGCGTCGTCGAACAGCGGGAGCATCTCCTGGGCCTGCTTGCGCACTGTGGCCGCTTCGTCCGCCAGTTCGGCGGGGGTTCTACCGGCACGCTCGTCGACCTCGCGTTGGGTCACTTCGGGAGTGCCGAGTCCGTCCAGCTTCCCGTTCACCACGTCGGCCATCGAGCCGATCGCGTGTGCGGCGACACCGGCAACCGTCCAGCCCTCGCAGCGGCTGGTCTTGGCCCAGTCGTCGTCATCGATCGAGCGGATGAGCTGCTCGAAGTTGTCCATCTCGGCCAACAGGCCCGCGGTGATCTCGTCTCGAGAAAGTGTCGTCATCCACTGATCTTGCGGTGTCGGCCGGTTCAGGTCAACCGTGACTGATGTCACGCATCGAGCTCGTACATGTACTCGTCGGGCGTCGCTGCACGCTTCTCGCCGAAGAGGCACACGTTGAGGAATGCCGGGCCGTACGCGAGGTGTCGAGCGGTTGGCGAGTGGATCCTCGACGGGAACTCGTAGCAGATCTCAACTGAATCGAAGCCCATGCGCGTGCCGAACAGGCCGGCCATCGCCTCGGTCGAGAACCGGAAGTGGTCGAACGGGTGGGCGTGCAGTGGAAATGTCTGGTGTGTCTGCACGAACAACACACCGCCGACTCGGAGCGCCTTCATGATCTCGTGTGCCGCGAGATGCGGGTACTTGAAGTGCTCGAAGGTGGAGCACGAGATGATGATGTCGTAGCTCTCGACGCCGGTGACGTTCGTCAACTGGTGGACGTCGGCGACGAGCTCGACGTCGATCCCTTCCTGGATGTCGCTGCCCACGTACTCCGACGCGTGGGGGACCCACTCGTCGTGGCGGGTCGACATGGCGGGGTGCGACCGCCGGGTCCCGAGCTCCAGCACGCGGGGCCGGTCCATGGCCGCGCTTCGTTCCCTGAAGGCGGCGAGCGCAGGATTCGTCGGGATATCGCGTTCGATGCCGTGCGTCGCCAGCTCCGACACAACTCGTCGCACCGCACCCTTGAACACCTGCGTCGGCTTCATGGCGCCGGTACGTCGACCTGAATGGTCTCCACCCGTGCCGCGCGTGCCGCGCGCGACGCGTCGGGCTCGCCGAGGGTGGAGGAGGTGCAACAGAACAGGGTGTGTCCGTCGGCGCCGCCGATCGCGCATGCGATCGCATGACGTCCTGGCACTTCCACCACGTCGAGCACCTCACCACCCTCGCGCACGCGAACGAAGCGATCGCTCGCGGGGCCAGAGATCCACACCGCATCCTCCGCGTCGATGCAGATGCCGTCGGGATAGTCGCCCTCCGGGAGTTCGGCCCACACACGTTCATTCGAGAGCTCACCGTCCTCAGCAAGATCGAATCCCAGCAGACGGCGACCCACGCTCTCGGCGACCACGAGCGTGCGCCCGTCTGCGGTGACCACCATGCCGTTGGCCATGCGAAGCGCGTCGGTGGCTTGGTGCACGGACCCGTCGGGGTCGATGCGCAGCACGGGTGCCCGGCGCAGCTTCTCGCCCGCATGGTGGTCGTACCCGAACTGGCTCACGAATGCGTGCCCGTGCTGATCGACGACCATGTCGTTGATCTCGTGCGGGGCGAAGTCAGTGCAGTCGGCGTGCACGAGCGCCGCGCTGCCGTCGAACCGCAAGACATGGCGTGCGTGCATCGCCACGATGAGCATCCGACCATCGGGGAGCCACCCCAAGCCCGACGGCGCGTCGTCGAGCGCGAGCACGACAGAACACGCCCCGTCGCCCTCGACGCGCAGCACCTCATGGCCGTGCATGTCGCTCACAAAGAGCGCGCCATCGTGCCATCGCGGTCCTTCGAGGAACGCCCGACCGTCGAGCAATGTCGTCAGCTCAGCCATGCCGAGAGTCTGCCCGGACCCCCGGTTTCTCGGCACGTTCAATGACCTGGGGTGTCATCGAGCGTACCGAGAACGGAGGAAAGGAGCTGTTCGTTGGATCGCACGGTGATTGGAGATCTCGCCCGGAACCAGCATGCGCTGGTCACGTTCGACCAGCTGATGGGGCTCGGAATGCCGCCACATCGGGCGCGCGACTTCGTGGCAGAGGGCTTCCTCGAGCGACTGCACGTCGGAGTCCTGCGGGTGCGTGGCGCTCCCGCTACGTACGAGCAGCAGCTCCTCGGTGCGTGTCTCGCCATCGGCTCGGAAGCATCTGTTTCGCACAGAGCGGCGGCGACGGTCCACGACTTGCTGCGGTACCGCGAACCTCCGGTCGAGGTCACCACGACTCGGAAGCGCTCCCCACAGCTCGACGGCGTCGTTGTGCATCGGCTCGCGGATCTCGAGCCGCGATGGGTCGAGACCAAGCACGGTGTCCCGGTTACTACCGTGGCCCGAACCCTCGTCGATCTTGGCGCGGTAGCCGGGCCCAAGACGGTCGAAGCGGCGCTCGACCGGTCCGCGGGTCGCAAGCTCGTCACGTATCGGGACGTCCGCGACGCGATGGTTGCGGTAGCCCGCAAGGGTCGAACTGGTGTCGGGGTGATGCGTCGGCTGCTCGATGCTCGCGTCGGTGAGTCGTTCCCTCCCGGCGTGCTCGAGGCGCGGATGATGACGTTGCTTCGAGATGCCGCACTCCCGCTCGCAGAATCGCAACTGGTCATACGCGATGAGCACGGCGGCTTCCTGGCCATCGTCGACTTCGGTTTCTCCCGTCACCGGGTCGTGGTCGAGGTCGACGGGTACGAGTTTCACTCATCTCCGAGAGCGATCCACGATCGAAACGTGCGTGACCGGCTCCTCATAGATGCACGATGGATCCCGCTCCACTTCTCGTGGGGAGAGGTCGAGCATGCGCCCCACCGCGTCGCCAACGAGATCGGGAGGCACCTCCGGACCCAGGCCCGGATTCTCGGCACGCTGGATGACTTGGGGGGTAATTGAACGTGCCGAGAACGGTGGGGGGTCGCTAGACGGGGTTGCTCGAGATGATCTGTTCGCCGTCGCTGCCGCCGTCGACGTAGACGGCGTCACCCTCGTGCACGAGCGTGTACCAGTACTCCGAGATGTGCATCGGGATGCGCGCGCAACCGTGTGAAGCCGGTTCAGTGGGTACCGATTCGTAGCCATGGATCGCCCGACCCTTGAAGAAGTAGTACGGGTTGTAGAGCGATCCGAGGTCGCCCTTCTGCCAACCGTCGTAGAAGAAGTAGTACGCCCATCGACCGTTGGGTGTGGTGGCGACCTCGCAGATGCGTTGCGTCGGCGCTGCCCTCGGGGTCACGTAACAGAACTGGTCACCGCTCGCGGTCGACGTGGTGGTGATGAGTCGCACCTGGTAGTTCTCGTACAGCGTGATGACCTGCTTGGTCACGTCGATCTCGGTGCGGTTCGGTTCGGCGGTGGGGTGCAGCGGCAGGGCGTATTGGAAGTTCTCGATGACGGCACCGACCGCCGGAGTGAGCACACCATGGCGTGGCAAACCTGCGAGCTTCTGCACGGCCTGCACCGCGTACACGGTGGCCTGGTCGTAGATGCCGTCGATCGGGCCCGGATCAAAGTGCAGGTCGGATAGGTGCTGCTCGTAGTACGAGACCACGATGTCCTGCGGGTGCCCGGGACCCCATCCCACCAAGGGCACGGTTGGGAGGTCGATCGGCTCCGGCTGGATGAGCTGGCCGGGCGCGAGGGTCGTGGTGGTCGTGGGCGGGAGCGTGGTGGTGGTCGTCGACGTCGATGTCGTGGCTTGGGGTGCCGCGGCCTCTGACCCGTCGTCGTCGCGCAGCGCAGCGCCGGCGACGACCACACCAGCAACCGCGCCGAATGCCAGCACCAGGCTGACGACGACGCGCAGGGGGAACAGCTTCCGAACCATGACGCTGTGATGGTACCGGCGCCTCTCCCGGCCTAGGTTGCACGCCCGTGCGGTTCTTCTCGTTCCACTTGATGCCCTACATCGGCCTCGATCCCGCGTACGAGGGTCCGGCCTGGGTCACCTGCCCGAACGAGCTCTACGACCCCACCGTCGGTCGCGACCTCTACAACCGTTACCTCGACGAGCTGCTGCTGGCCGAAGATCTCGGTTTCGACGGCGTGTGCGTCAACGAGCACCACCAGAACGCGTACGGCAACATGCCGTCGCCAAACCTGATCGCATCGATCCTCGCTCGCCAGACGAAGCGCGTGAAGATCGCGGTCGTCGGCAACGCGTTGCCGCTCTACGACCCACCGACGCGCGTCGCCGAAGAGTTCGCCATGATTGACGTGATCAGCGACGGGCGGCTGATCGCGGGGATGGTCGTCGGCGGCGGCCCCGAGTACTACTCGTTCTCGGTGAACCCGGCGTACGCGCGGGAGCGCTTCCAGGAAGCGCACGACCTCATCATGAAGGCGTGGACAACACCGGGACCGTTCGAGTGGGTGGGCAAGCACTACCGCATTCGCTACGTGAACCCGTGGCCGCGCCCGATCCAGCAACCGCACCCGGAGGTGTGGATCCCCGGCGCGGGCTCGTTGGAGACGATGGAGTTCGTGGCAAAGCATCGGTATGCGTACATGGGCATCCCGTACTTCCACCTCGACGTGTTCAAGCGCACCTTCGGCCTGTTCCGTGACGCGTGCGCGGCGGAGGGCTACGAGCCCGATCCGTTGCAGGCGGGATGGCTCGTGCCGATCTACGTGGCCGAGACCGATGAGCAAGCGCGCCGCGAGTACGAGGAGCATCTCTGGTACTTCGTGAAGCGATTGCTGCCGGGCATCACCATCCAACCGCCCGGCTACACGTCGGCGCGCTCGCTCGAGAACATCCTCAAGGGCGCAGGCTCGTTCATGCTCAACGTCACCGACTGGCAAGAGATCGTCGACGGCCGATACGCCATCGTCGGCTCACCAGAGACGGTGGCCGATCAGCTCAGTGAGGCACTTGGCGAACTCGGCACGGGCAACCTGCTTGGCCTCTTCCAGCTCGGGAGCCTGCCTGCCGATCTCACGCGCGCCAACCTCACGCTGTTCGCCGAGCAGGTGCTGCCCCGATTGCGCGCCGAGTTCCCCGACGGTTCACCGGTCTTGCGAACGGCGGCTGTCTGATGCCCACCGACATCACCGAGTCGCGCGTCGAGGCGCCGATTGGATCGATCCAGCTGTTTCGCGGTGGCGCAGGCCCGCAACTCGTGTATCTGCACTCCGCCGGCGGTGAGACGCCCCACGAGCTGCTCACCGATCTGGCCGACGATTTCGATGTGATCGCGCCGATCTTCCCCGGCTTCGGTGAGTCGGAGGGTGGTGACGACATCGACTCAATGGAAGACGCGGTCTTCCATCTCCTCGATCTGTGGGAGCTGCTCGCGCTCGAACAACCAGCCGTCGCGGGCGTGTCGCTCGGCGGTTGGATGGCTCTCGAGCTCGCGACGCGCTACCCGAACCACGCGAGTGCCCTCGTGCTCGTGAACTCGGTCGGGCTGTACCTCGCCGAAGCCCCGATCGCCGAGCTCTTCGGGCGTCCACCGAACGAGCTCGCCGAGATGCTCTTCGCCGATCAGTCGCACCCGATCGCGCAGGTCATGCACGAGATGGCCAACTTCGCCGGCGACGTGGGCAAGGAAGTGGAGATCCCGATCGAGCTCATCATCCCGATGTGGAAGGCGCTCGGCGCGACCGCGCGGCTGGGATGGGATCCCTACCTCCACAACCCGA
>CAMDCC010000198.1 GCA_945889545.1 Bifidobacterium breve
GCCCACAAGTCGGGCGGCTCCATGAAGTGCGAGTCGACGTCGAAGAAGCTCATCTCAGCGGCGGCGGCGGCGGCGGAACAACGACCGCACAAGCACGAGCGCGCCGCCGGCGATCACGGCGTTGATCACGAGCTGACGTTCACGGTCGACGACCGGCTCCCAGGTCACGTCGCCGTTGCGGATCACAAAAGCGCCGACCGGGCGTGCCCGCACACCGAACCCGCCGCCGGTGCCGATGGCTCCCTTTCCGTCGTCGCCACCCCCGCCTCCAGCGCCACCGACCACCGACGCGGCAGGGATCACGATCGTGCCGTCGCGCTCGATCGGGTCACCGAACACGCGGCGCACGGTGATCACATCGCGCGCTTGCTCGATCATCTGGTTGATGCGCTCGAGCTCCATCAGGACTTCTCCGGTGCTGTCGCTGATCCGCCCTTGGCTTCGTAGTCGTCTTTCCAGTCCTTGGGCGGGAGCTCCGCGGGCTTGGCCCCCGCGCCGAACATGCGGGGGATCTCGCCGGCAAGGTCGGGCGCAGCCCAGCCGCGATCACCGCGCTCGACAACGCGGTCCACTTCCCACGCGCGAATGTGCTCGACCATGCCGGCGCGTACCTGGAAGGTCTGGCCACTCAGGTACCCCGCGTCGGGAGACGCTACGTAACACACCATCTCGGCCACATGCACCGGGTCGCCGTAGTCGACGTCGCTCCCCGCGGCTTCATTGTGCTTGCGCGATCGCCAGCCGATCGCCGCGAGGCGTGTGTATGCCGACGGCATGATGGTGTTTGCTGTCACACCGTAGGGCGCCATCTCCGTTGCTACCGCGTTGGTGAACGCCATCACGCCGGCCTTTGCGGCCACATAGTTCGACTGGCCCGCACCGCCGAGCATGAGCAACCCGGTGGCGGTGTTGATGATGCGGCCGTAGCCACCGCGCCCGGCCTTTGTCTCTTCACGCCACCATCGGCACGCGGGCGCCGTCACCGAGAACGTGCCTTTGAGGTGCACGCGGATCACGTCGTCCCATTCGGCCTCGGTCATGTTGAAGGCCATGCGCGGGCGTCCGAACCCCGCGTTGTTCACCACGATGTCGAGACGACCCCACTCGTCGACGGCCCGCCGCACCAGCGTCTCGCCACCCGCAGCGGTGGAGATGTCGGATCGGTCCGAGACCGCCTCACCACCCGCAGCGCGGATCTCGCTCACTACCTCGTCGGCCGGGGCCTCGTCGGTCTCGCTGCCGTCGGTGGCCACGCCGAGGTCGTTGACGACCACCTTGGCTCCGTACGCAGCAAGGCGAGTGGCCTCGGCGCGCCCGATTCCCCGGCCCGATCCGGTGACTACTGCCACTTTCCCCGCGAGATCAATCATGGGAATGGACGCTAACGCTGCGGCGCACTCACGCGCTCTCCACCTGATCGAGGCGGCCCCGAGCTTCGAAGCGCGCCCGGATTTCGCCGCGGTCGTCGTCGGTCATGCGGCGGAGTGGTTGGCTGGGTTCCGGTCGCCACCAGACGGAATCGGTGACCTCCCAGCGCTCGTTGCGGAGCTGGCGCTTCAGGATCTTCTGTGTCTCGGTGACGGGGAGCGCCTCAACCACGCGCACGTAGCGCGGTGACCACTTGGTGCCGAGGTCGGACTGCTCTGCGAGAAATGCGTCGAAGCCCGCGGCGTCGAACGATGCGCCGGGCTTGAGCTCGAGCGCAGCCATCAGCTGGTCGCCGACCACCTCGTCGGGCACCGCGTACGCCGCGGCGAGTACGACGTCGGGGTGGCGGGCGAGGATCCGCTCTACTGGTGCCGCGGCGAAGTTCTCGCCGTCGACGCGCAACCACTCGTAGTCGCGCCCGGCGAAGTAGAACCAGCCGTTCTCGTCGCGATATCCGAGGTCCCCGGTCCAGTACCAGCCGTCGTGAACGCGCTGTGCGTCGGCTTCATCGTTCTTGTAGTACCCCTCGAACGACGACGCACCTTGCTTGTTCACGATCTCACCGATCGCCTCTTCGGCGTTGAGGAGGTGACCGTCGCCGTCGAAGCGGGCGGGCGGGCAGTCCTCACCGGTCTCCGCGTTGACGATCGACGTGCCTTCCGGGCCGACGCCGAGCGCGCCCTTGGGCATGTCGGGCATCCGATTGATGTTGGCGCCGCCCTCGGTGGAGCCGTACCCGTCGCCGACGCGGCAGCCAAAGCGGGTGGCGAAGCGCTCGATGTCGAGGTCGGCGCCTTCGTTTCCGAACACGCGGGTGAGCGTGTTGTCGGCGTCATCGGGTTGCGCGGCGGTGGCCAAGATGTATGAGAGGGGTTTGCCGACGTAGTTGAAGTAGGTCACGCCGTACTTGCGCACGTCGGGGAGGAAGCCCGACGCGGAGAACCGACGGCGGAGCACGAGCTCCGCACCCGAGATGAGCCACGGGCCGAACGAGGTGATGACGGCGTTCGAGTGGAACAGCGGCATCGTGCAGTACATGACATCGTCGGGGGTGAGTCCTTGCATCATGGTGAGTCCGGTGCTCGCGCGAACGAGCCGACCCTGGGAGAGGATGCACGCCTTTGGCGCGCCGCTGGTGCCCGAAGTGAACAGCAGGAGATACAACGCAAGCGGATCGACGTCGAGGTCGGGGAGCGACGCGCCTCGGTATGGCGCCAGAGCGTCGTCGTAGCCGTCTTCATCAATCACGAGCACATCGCCTCGCGCCGCCCCAAGGTCGAGACCATCCAAGAGGGGGAGATGGCGACGCTCGGTGACGATGGCCTGGCAGTCGGTATGACGAATGTCGCGCTCGAGCTCGGCACCCCGACGCGTTGGGTTGATTCCCACGAGCACATCGTTGGTGAGTGCTGCCGCGCCCATCCACATCGCGAACTCGGGCACGTTGTCGAGCAGCAGCCCAACATGGCGGGGCGAGTCGCGGTCGAGCTCGGCGAGCAAGTAACCGGCGCGTTGGGTGCAGGCCTGTACGTACTCGCCCCACGTCCACGCGTCGTCCTCGAAACGGAGCGCGGTGCGATCGTCGTCGCCAGCCCGCGCGTGGATCAGCTCCTTGACGGTGGTCATCGCGGCAATCGGGTCCTGGTCTAGAACGCGAGCTCGAGGCCCGGTCGGGGCCAGTCGAGGGTCACGAGTCGCCCGCTGCCCGAGAGCGTTGCGTAGGCGGTCTGCATGTCGTCGCCGCCGAAGCAGACGTTTGTGGTGAACCGATCGGGGAGCGCCACATAGTTGTGCCCGCCGTCGACCTGTACGACGCACAGCCCTTCACCGATCGCGGCGACCACGACCGCGCCACCGGCTTCGACGGCGAGCGAATCGAAGTGACCCTTGGTCGCTTCGAGCACCGTTGCCGTCGAGGTCGCCACTTTGCCGGGACCGGTGATGTCCCATGCGTTCAACCGTCCGGTGTAGCTCTCGGCCACGTAGACGCGGTCGCCCGGCGGAGAAAGACCCACACCATTGGGCCCGAGCAAGCCGCGAGCGACCTGAGTGACCGATGTTCCGTCGACGGTGGCGTAGTACAGGCCGCCGCGATCGACATCGTGGGCCCGAGACTTCCCGAAGTCGGTGAACCAGAACCCACCTTCGGTATCGAAGACGATGTCGTTCGGACCTCGGAAGGCCATGCCCTCGCACTCCGTGTAGAGCACGGTGTGCTCGCCGGTGTCGAGGTCGACCCGGTTGATCCAACCGCCGGTGAAGTCGGCCGGCTGGTTGCTCATTGTCTTCAGGTCGAACGGGATGAGCATGCCGTCGAGCTCGCTCCACAAGAACCCGCCGTTGTTCACCACGTAGCACGCACCATCGGGGCCGATGGCCGCGCCGTTGGGACCACCCCCGAGGTCAGCCACCACATCGATCGTGCCGTTGGCGCTGCAGCGGCTCAGCGTGCCGCGTCGGATCTCCACCACGAGCACGCTGCCGTCGGGCATCGCGATTGGGCCCTCAGGAAACTGGAGCCCCGTAGCGACTTCGCGAACCTCGGCCGTTGTGCCCATCGTGGCGCTCCTTGCTGTCGTGTTGCGGACCGAGATCAGGAGATCGCGGCAGTCGCTACTTCCGTGTTGTGGTACTCGCGCCAGAAGGTGATGCCGCCGTCGCCGAAGCGGAAGATTCCGATGTAGCGGTTGACGTACGGGCGACCGTTGCTCTTTACGGTGCCGTCGCTGACGTACTCCGCGACGAGAGTGGTGCCGTCCGCGCCGGGGTAGGTGGTGGTCACCTCGAGTCGGAACGGGTCGAACATCGCACCGATGACGTTGGTGATGAGTGCGTGCATGGCGTCACGTCCACGAACCGGCATCTCGAGGAACTCCGGTGCGAAGGCCAGATCGAACTCGACGTCGTCGCTGAGCAGGTTGGCAACACCGTCGAAGTCGCGGGCTGACATACGTTGGAAGAGCTCGCGCACGGTAACTTCGTGCTCGGTTACTTCAGGAGCGGGCGATGTCACCGAGGGCCTCCAGTGCGTCGTTGAGGTTGTGCGCCGGTTCGGCGCCACAGCCATATGGAGAGAGCACGACCTCGTCGGCTCCAGCCTGCTCATACTCGCGCAGTCGTGCGGTGATGGCCGCCGTATCGCCCCAAGGGACGACTGCGTCGGTGAACGTGTCGGTCCAACCTCCCGAACCA
The DNA here is from genome assembly GCA_945889545.1 of Bifidobacterium breve. Classification (GTDB taxonomy): domain Bacteria; phylum Actinomycetota; class Acidimicrobiia; order IMCC26256; family PALSA-555; genus SHVJ01. The sequence goes on from CAMDCC010000198.1 coordinate 4,621, forward strand.
ACCGCCGCAACGTCGATGGCGGCAACCTTGGCGAGCACGTCGGCGTACGCGGGCATGTGCACGTACATCGCCAAATCCTCGCGGGCGGCCGCGTGGACCGCATTGGCATCTGACGACACATAGCAGGGGAGCTGCACCACGATCGGGGGTGGCTCGCGCCCGGCGGACACGGCTCCGGCCCGCACTGCCGGCGCGACGACCGTGGCGACATATTCCGGCGGGGTCAGCCACGGGATCACGCCGTCGGCATGCGCACCCCCGACGTGGCACATCTGCTCGTGCAGCGCGCCGATCATCACCGGCGGAGTGCCGCCCTCCTCGACATCCAGGAACGCGTTGACCTTGTAGTGGTCACCGGCGAAGGTGATCTTGCCGTGGGCAAGCAACTCGCGGACGATGGTGACGTACTCACGGGTGTGTGACACCGGGCGGTCGTAGGGGATCCCGTACATCCCCATGACGGGTGGATGCGATGGACCCACGCCGAGGCGGAAGCGCCCGCCACACGCGGCGTTGGCGGTGGCAGCCTGCTGGGCGACGACCACCGGATGGCGCGGCCACGACGGGATCACCGCGGTCCCGAGGATGATGCGGTCGGTCTCGGACCCGGCGAGTGCGAGCGCCATGATCGGATCGATGCCGAACGCCGCGCCGAGGTGCATGGCGTGGAACCCGAGTGCTTCACTCCGCTGCGCGAGCGACACGACGTGCTTGATGGAGCGCGTCTCGGGAAAGAGCACGGAGAGCTTCACGAGTTCGCTCTTTAGAGGGCCGCGTACAGCGCGTCGAGGATCGGGAACCAGCGTTCGTCGTCGCGCCGGGTGGTCCATTGCATGCGGTTCATCACATACCCGAACGCGACGCCCGCATCGGGGTCGAGGAAGCCGAGGGATCCGCCCGACCCGTTGTGCCCGAAGGATCGGGCACCGGGGCCGAACGAGAACTCCCCCTCGGGCATCGTGATCTCGAACCCCAGTCCGAAGCGCGTCGGCAGATCCATGACCACGTCGTGGCCGTCCACGTGGATACGGCCAGCCTCAGCGACGAGCGCAGGAGAGAGGATGTCGCCGTGACCGAGCGCGCCGGAGACGCGGGCGAGGGCCCG
>CAMDCC010000199.1 GCA_945889545.1 Bifidobacterium breve
CGATCTCGACCGCGAACCCTTCGCTCCGCAGGCGTGCGGCAACCGACTCCGCGATCGACGGCTCGTCTTCGATGATGAGGATCGTCCGGGTCTGCGTCGGCACCGATTCGACCGGTCGTCCGTCGGGTCGTCCGTCGGGTCGTCCGTCGGGCCGCCCATCTGGGTGAAGGGTTGCGAGCACGTTGTCCATCGTACGGACCGCTTGTGCGGGAGTCCTGTCGAAGATGTGCGGATTGTGTGCAGGCACCGATTTCGTTGAAATCGCCGCGCTTAGCGGGGAAGCGGCACCAGACCCTCGGGATCGACCGCGAGTCGCACGGTCTCGCCGATGGTCGGCGGTTCGGTGTCGTGGATCGCCACGTCGAGCGTCTCGTCGCGACCACTCAGCGCGACTCGAATCAGGAAGTGGTCACGGTGGAAGGTCCGCTCGACGACTCTGCCCGCCAATTGGCCGTGGGCGGTGACCCGCAACGCGTCGGGCCGTACCGCGGTGCGCCCCGCGCCGAGCGCATCGGTGACGTTCCACCCCAGGAACCGAGCCACGAACTCCGTCGCCGGTTGACGCCAAACATCGACGGGCGTACCGATCTGCTCGATGTGCCCGTCGTGCACGACCGCGACGCGATCTCCGAGCGCGAAGGCCTCATCGTGGTCGTGCGTGACCAGCAGGACCGCGATGCCAAGGCGTTCGAAGAGATGGCGCAACTCGCGGGCGAGATCATCACGCAGCGCGCGATCGAGTGCTCCAAGCGGCTCGTCGAGCATGAGCAGGCTCGGCTCGGGTGCGAGCGCCCGCGCGAGTGCGACGCGCTGGCGCTCGCCGCCGGAGAGCTCACGAACACTGCGGCGTTCGAAGCCATCGAGGCCGACCAGCGCGAGCACCTCGCGGGCTCGGGCGGCGACTTGGTCTCTGGGGAGGCGGTGCATCCGCAGGCCGAACGCCACGTTGCCGATCACGTCGCGATGCGGGAACAGCGCATGCTCCTGGAACATGAACCCGAGGCCTCGTCGGTGAGGTGGCACGCCGGCGAGGTCGGCACCGTCTCGAAGCACGACGCCGGCGGCGATCGGCTCGAGCCCGGCGATGGCGCGCAGGAGCGTGGTCTTGCCGCTGCCGCTCGGACCGAGCACGCACACCACTTCGCGGTCCGCGACGGAGAGGTCGAGGCCGTCGACGGCCAAGGAGTCGTCGTACCGCACGCTGAGACCGCGCACCTCGAGCATCAGAAGGCGCCGAGCTCGCTGGCGCGGAGCCGTTCGATCCCGAGCATCGCGGCGACGGTGAGCACCACAAGGATCGTGCTGGCGGCCATGGCCGCGCCGAAGTTCTGCGCGCCTGGTTGCCCGAGGAGGCGGAACACGACGACTGGGAGCGTCGGGCGATCGGGGCGAGCGATGAACGCCGTCGCGCCGAACTCGCCGAGCGAGATCGCGAATGCGAACCCTGCGCCGACCATGAGGCCGCGCGCGGCCACAGGAAGGTCGACTTCGCGCCAGATCGTGCGCGGCGAAGCGCCCAGCACCGCCGCGGCCTCACGCAGTCGCGGATCGATGGACCGGATCACCGGCACCGCGATGCGCACGACGAACGGGATGCCAACCAGCGCGTGTGCGATCGGTACGAGCACCCACGAGCTCCGCAGATCGACGGGTGGATCGAAGGCGATCAGGAACCCGAACCCGACCATCACGGCCGACACTCCAAGCGGCAGCGCAAGCACCACGTCGAGCGTGCCGCCCCGCCGTGAGCGCGCCACAGCAAATGCGGCTGGACCACCCACGAGCAACGCAAGAACGGTCGCCGCGGTCGCATACAGCAGTGAGTTGCCGATCGCTTCCACCGGCGGGACGAACAGCACGCTGTCGGCCCGCAACGAGCTCAGCGCGCGGTAGAACCCGAAACCGAACCCGGTCCCGGTATCGAACGAGCGAACGATGAGTACGGCGATTGGAGTGCCGAGCAGCACCGCGGCCGAGCCGAGCACGCCGATGAGCAGCGCTCGATCGCCGCGCCCCCGGATCGGGCGAGCTGTCTCGATCGCGGGCTGCAGGTCCATCGCCACGTCGCGCCGGCCTTGCAACCGTCCGGCCACGACGAGCATGGCGACAGTGGCGAGGAGCTGTGCGATCGACAGCGCGGCGGCCGTGGGCAGGTTGAGCTGCGTCGCCTGCCGAAAGATCTCGGTCTCGAGCGTGGCGCGACCCGACCCACCGAGGATGAGGATCACGCCGAACGAGGTGAAGCAGAAGAGGTACACGATCGACGCCGCCGCAAGGATCGCCGGACGGAGTGCGGGGATGGTGATCGATGTGAATACGCGCAATCGGTTTGCGCCCAACACGCGGGCGGCATCTTCCTGGCGCGGGTCGAGATGCGACCACAGGCCGCCGACGGTTCGCACGACCACCGCAACGTTGAAGAACACATGAGCGAGGAGGATCGCGACGATCGACGTGTCGAACCCGAGGGCCCGGAAGGATGACGCGACGACGACGGTGGGCAGCACGAACGGCACCGTCATCAACGCCCGCACCAATGAACGACCGCGGAACCTCAGGCGCGCAAGCACGAACGCAGTGGGCAGCGCCACGAGCAGTGTGAGCACTGTTGAGACCGCGGCCTGCCAGACGGTGAACCACAGGACGCTGCGCAGGCTCGGATTGGTGACAACATCAGCGACCGGCGAGAGGTCGAGGTGCCCACCGGGCCAGAGTCCGCGCCCGATGATCGTGACGACGGGATAGACGAAGAAGAACCCGAGGAACGCGACCGGGATCGCCCACAGCGCGAGCCGTCTCATCTTTTCCGCTCTTGGCGCTGCGCGCCGAGCCGCTCGGGCCCCGGCTCGGGTATTGGCGTGTGCGTTCCCGAACTGCCGAGTCCCATCCCTCGCCTCATCGGAGGACGATCTCGATCACCTGAGGACGGTTTCGGTCCACTCGCGAATCCATCGGTCGCGGTTCTCGTCGATGAGGTCCGACGCCAGCGCGAGTGGGTCGCTCGGCACCTCGACGAACCGAGCGAACTCGGCCGGTAGCTCCACGTCGTCGCGAACGGGGAACACGTACATCTGGCCCGGCACGTCCTCCTGGAAGCGCTTCGAGAGCATGAAGTCGATGAGGTCTCGCGCCGCGCTTGGGTGCTCGGTGCCGCGCAGGACGCCCGCGAACTCCACCTGCTCGAAGCAGCTCTTGAGCAGAGTGCCGGCGCGTGCATTTGTCCCGGCCTTGTTGACGGTGGCGGGCGGACTCGACGCGTACGAGACGACGAGCGGCCGATCGCCGTTCTCGGCTCCCGCGGTGAAGTGCTCGTACCAGGCCTGCTCCCAGCCGTCGACGACGAGCACGTCGTTCGCGCGCAAGCGAGACCAGTAGTCGCGCCACCCGCCTCCTCCAGCCTCGGCCTCACCGAACTCGGCAATCGTCGCGAGCAAGAACGGCAGACCGGTCGACGAAGTGGCCGGGTTCTCGACCACGAGCAGTCCCCGATATTCGGGAAGCGTGAGGTCGCCCAACGAGGTTGGCCGGGCCAGGTTGTGATCGGCGAACCATCGCTTGTCGTCGTTCACGCACACGTAGGAGCGGTCGATCGGCGTCGCTCGGTGCCGCGCGTCGAGCAAGTACTCCGCAGGAACCGTGTCGAGCGCCTTCGCCTTGTATGGCTCGAAGATCGCGTTGTTGAGTCCGCGGGACAGGTACGTGTTGTCGACGCCGTAGAGCACGTCGGCGAGCGGATGGTCCTTCGTGAGGATCGCTTGATTCAACACCTGACCGGCGTCACCGGCGCGCAGCACGCGCACCTTGATCCCGGTGCTCCGGGTGAACGCGCGCAGTACCGATTTCGACACGTTGAATGAGTCGTGCGTGATGAGCGTGATCGTGACCGGCTCACGGGCACCGACGACGGTGGCGAGCGCCCCGACCGTCAGGCACACCACGACAACGAAGGTCAGCACTCGGCGAGGACTCATTCGCCGAAAGCTCATGTCGGTTTCTCCAAGGCATCTGGCTGGACGGCGAGCAACACGCCGGCTTGCAGCTCGACACTCGCGGCGGAACCGACGAGCAGGTTGCTGACGCCGCGGCTCGATCCTGGCTCCAGATCCTCGTTCACCAGTGGGTACCGCAGACCTTCGGTCGTGATCCCACGCGCCACGCCGCCGACGGCGAGCAACGTGCACAGCGACCCTGGCGCGCCATTCAGCTCGCTGCGTGTTCGTACGACCGTGACGTGCGCGCGTCCGATCCATGCGTCGATCGTCAAGGCAGCGAAGGCTTCGGATGCCAGCAAGAGGGCGTTGGCGAGGAAGTGGTCGAGGCGGCCTCCGTGCCCGCCGACCACTGTCACGCGCTGCGCTCCGCGTGCGAGCGCCGCGCCCAATGCGAGCTCGAGGTCGGTGGCGTCCTTCTCGGCAGGGTGACGTTCTACCGACGCACCGCGCGTCTCGGCCTCGGCGAGCGTGGTCGGATCGACCGAGTCGAGGTCGCCCACCACGAGATCCACGACACAACCCAACGCGTGCGCGACGTCCAGTCCCGAGTCGGCCGCGATGACGAGTTTGGAGTCGGGGAGGTGCACCAGGACCTCGTGTGGAACGGGATCGCCGCCGGTGAACACGAGCGCGACGTCAGGAGACGGCGCCGCCTGATCGCTCATCGCTGTCCCTTCGCCGGCATTATCCGGAGCAGGTTCGAGGGGTCGGCGACGCTGGCGGACCGCTCGGTCCGACGTGGTCGCCCTCTCAGCCCGGCTGACCCGAGCTCCCCGTGGGGTCCGCCGCGGCGTTGCGTCGCGGCGTGTGACGATGGTACCGGGGGCGGAACCGAATGACGACCGAGATCATCGTGGTGCGCCATGGCGCGACCGAGTGGAGCGAGAACGGTCGGCACACCGGCCGCACCGATCTCCCGCTCACGGCCCAAGGCCGAGCCGAAGCCGAGGGCTTACGTGACCGCATCCAGATGCTTGACGTCGCGCACGACATCGCACTCGTGCTCACGAGTCCGCTTGTGCGCGCACGAGAGACGGCCAAGATCGCCGGAGTCGGCGATCGGGCCGAGATCGTCGACGCGATCCGCGAGTGGGACTACGGCGAGTACGAGGGTGTGACGACGGCGGAGATCCGCACGACGATCCCCGGCTGGTCGGTCTGGACCGGTCCGTGCCCAGGCGGCGAGACCGTGGACGATGTGGGCGCGCGCGCCGACTCGGTGTTGGCACGGCTCGCGACCGTCGACGGCGTGGCGGCCGTGTTCAGCCACGGGCACTTCCTGCGCGTGTTCGTGGCCCGCTGGCTCAGCCTCGCGCCGGCCGACGGTCGGCTCTTCGCGCTCGCCACGGGAACGCTCAGCGTCTTGGGCTACGAACGTGAGCAGCCGGTACTCCGATCATTCAACGGCTAACCCGCAACGGTGAGACCCCGATCGATCGGGGCGAGCGACGTCTCGCGTAGCGTCCACGGGGTGACCACCGTGACTCGGGACGTGACTCGGGACGTGACCGCGGAGATGATGACCCGTGGTCACGAGCAAGTTGTCTTCGTCACCGATGTTGCGTCTGGGCTCCGAGCGATCATCGCCGTGCACTCCACTGCACTCGGTCCAGCGCTCGGTGGCATCCGCTTCTGGCACTACGAACGCGAAGACGACGCGCTACTCGACGTGCTCCGGCTGTCTGAAGCGATGACGTTGAAGGCATCGATTGCGGGTCTGCATCAAGG
>CAMDCC010000200.1 GCA_945889545.1 Bifidobacterium breve
AGGAAGCACGCGAGCTCACCCACTTCCTCCGGTTGACCGCCACGCTTCAACGCGGAGCCCTGCACGAGCGCCGGGAACCGCGTCGCGGCGCCGGGGCCGCCCGACATCTCGGTCTCGATGAACCCCGGACAGATCGCGTTGGCACGGATCCCCTGCGTTCCGTACTCGATCGCGGCAGCCTTCGTGAACGCGATGACGCCGGCCTTCGCCGCTGAGTACACACTCGTGGGCATGGTCGAACCGTTCATGCCGCCGATCGACGACCAGTTCACGATCGAACCACCACCGGTCGGGAGCATGGTCAAGATTGCGTGCTTCGTCCCGAGCATCACGCCGCGCAGATTGACATTCATGATGCGGTCGTACTCCTCGAGCGTGATCTCGGAGAGCGCCTGCGCGCCGGCGACTCCGGCCACGTTCAACACCGCGTCGACTCGCCCGAACGCCTCCAGCGCCGCCGAGAACATCGCCTCGACGTCGGCCTCGTTCGTGATGTCGCACTTGCAGGACACGACCGCCTCACCCAGCTCGGCCGCGGTCTCTTCCTGCCTGCCGCTGATGTCCACCGCGAGCACCTTGGCACCCTCGCGCACGAAGACCTTCGCCGAGGCCCTCGCCATGCCGGATCCGGCACCCGTGATGACGGCGACCTTCCCGTCGAGCTCGCCCATTCGAAGTCCCTCCCGCTCGCTGCGCGCCCCTCAATGCTGTGCGACTGCTTAGCACGCCCGGCGCCCAGCTGAAAAGGGGCCTCGAGGCCAAGCGCCCGCCCACGTGATCGGGGAAACGTGATCGGGGAAACGTGATCGGGGAAGGAACGAGTCACACGAAGGAGATGGTGCCGGCCGCCATCCCGCTCGCCACGCCCTGGTCGGCGAAGAGGACCGCGCCGGTGACGGCCGCGTTCAACGGGCTGTTGAGCAGGACCATCGGCCACGCCCCTTCTTCCGCGGTCGTGATGCGGCCGAACAGGGGGGCGGGGTACGCCTCGATCAGGTCGCGCGAGCCCGCCTTCGCCGCGATCTCGTCGACCATCGGGGTCTCGGTGAGCCCCGGCGCCGCGCAGTTCAGGCGGATGCGCCGCTCGGTCCCGAGCGACGGCGCGCGGTAGGTGACCCAGGTGATCAGCGCCTGCTTCGAGAGGATGTACGCCGGGAAGCCCTCGGCCGCCAGCTCGGGATTGTCGTCACACCAGGCGAGCGCCTCCTGCGGGTCGGCGATCGCGACCAGCTCGAGCAGGGCCGGGAGCCGCTGCTCCCAGCCGTACGCGGTGTTCGACGCGGCAACGCAGATGTTGGCGCCGTCGGCGAGGGCCGGCAGGGCAGACTCGACCAGATAGCGGATGCCGACGTAATTGACCCGCAGCACCTCGGCGCGCGGCCGCACCGGCGGCACCCCGGCACACACCAGGAAGTGGTCGATCGGGCCGATCTCACCCAACGTGCGGGCGGTGGCCGCGACCGCGTCGAGATCGCTGAGGTCGGTCGCGTGGAACGACTCGTGCGGCAGCTGCGGCGCGTGACGACCCACCGCGTGCACGCGCGCGCCAAGCTCCCCGAGGATCCGCAGCGTCTCCACCCCGATGCCCGTCGAACACCCCACCACCACCGCCGTGGTGTCCCGGTACCCGAGACCGTCCAGATCAGCCGTCACGACTCCCCCCCTCCGGTGGGCGTCGTCATCGATCATCACTCGGTGTCAGACCGAGAGGATCGACACACCAGCGGTGCCGGGCGCGCCGTAGAGCTGGGTGTACCCGACCTTCGGGCTCCCGGGCACTTGCCGATCGCCCGCCTGCCCGCGCAGCTGGAGCACGATCTCGTGGATCTGGCGCAAGCCCGACGCACCGATCGGCTCGCCGTTGGCGATGAGGCCGCCGTCGGTGTTCACCGGCAACGGACCGTCGATCTCGGTGGCGCCGTCCGCGATGAGCGCTTCCTGGTCGCCGTCGGCGCAGAAGCCGTTCTCGGCCATGTGGATGACCTCGGCACCCGCGTCGGTGTCCTGGAGCTGGATGACGTCGACATCTTGCGGTCCGATACCCGCCATCTCATACGCCGCGCGCGACGCGTCAACGGTGGCGCCGACGGTCTCTTCGATCGGGAGCCATGGGCTGTGGACCTCGAACGCGCCGAGCCGCCGCGTCCGCACCGTGCTGGCGCGGAGATAGATCGGCGTCTCGGTGTAGCGCCGCGCATCCTCTGCCGGGCAGAGCACCACCGCGGCGGCGCCCTCGTCAGGGGCGCAGAACATGTACTGCGTGAGTGGGTAATTCAGCATCGGTGAGCCGAGGATCTCCTCCTCGGAGAGCGGCTTTCGCCGGAAGGCGTTCGGGTTCAGCCCACCGTTGCGGTAGCCCTTGGCCGCGACCTTCGCGAGCGTGGAGTGCGAGATGCCGTGGTCGTGCATGTACTTGTTGATCTTCATCCCGAAGAACTTCGTAGTCGTGAAGTGGCCGACTTCGCCGTACCACGAGGGGCACGCGTAGTCCTGCGGGTCACCCTTGAACGCCCCCGGGACGTGCTTGTCCATCCCGACTGCGAGGCCGAGGCGGTGGTCGCCGAGGCGGATCGTGTTCGCCGCCAGCGTGAGCGCGCTCGCAGCCGTCGCACAGCCGTTGTACACGTCGGTGAACGGGATACCGGTGAGTCCGAGACGCGCCACCACCGCGTCGGGGTTGTCGATCTCGTAGCTCCCACCGAATGCGAACTCGATGTCGCGCCACTCCACGCCGGCGTCGGCCAAGGCGCGGCGGATCGCGATCGCGCCCATGTCGATGGCCGAAACGCCAGGGAAGCGCCCGAACGGGTGCAGGCCCACTCCGATGATGGCGACGTCCATTTCGCTCTCTCCCAGTCCTAAGTCGCGACCGGCCGGAACGCGAACGTCACGACCTCGTTGCCGTCGTCGTCGGTGCCGAATGGCACCACGACGAGCTCCATCTCTGCGGCTTGTACCAGCTTCTCCGGATCGCTTTCGGTGAGGCGCGCCTCAACTTTGACCTCGTCGGGCAGCTCCACGTATCCGATGGCGAAGGGCACGAAGTCTTTGCCGGTCGCGCCCGCGTACGGCGGCGATGGTGGTTGGAAATCTTGGGTGGTCCAGGCCCACAGCCGACCTCGGCGCGGGAGGAGATGCTCCTCGATCTCAGTCGACGCGCAACGGGCACAGGAGTCTTGCGCGGGGAACATGACCATCCCGCATGCACTGCACCGGCTCGCGATCAGTTGAGGATCGTCGGACGGCCAGGTGAAGATGCCCTCTGCGACAGGAACTTGCGCCATCAGATGCTCCTCGTTCTCTGACTCATTCCTCATGCCTCATGAAGACACCGCACGAGCGCGCAGCTCGTCCTTGACCACTTTCCCGGTCGCGTTCAATGGCAACGCGTCGAGGAACTCGACCGAGCGAGGCACCTTGAAGTTCGCCATCTCGTCGCGCGACCACTCGATGATCTCGGTCGGGTCGACCAGCGGGCCGGGCCCGAGCACCACGAACGCCATCGGAATCTCGCCGAGGCGGTCGTCGGGCACTCCGATCACCGCCACCTGCGCGATACGCGGGTGACGAAGCAACAGGTTCTCGATCTCCGCCGGGTACGCGTTGAACCCCCCGACGATGAACATGTCCTTGATGCGTCCGACGATTCGCAGGTAGCCGTCGGCGTCGATCGTGCCGAGGTCGCCCGTGTGCAGCCATCCGTCGCTGTCGATCGCCGCCGCGGTTGCTTCAGGGTCGTCGAAATACGCGCTCATCACGGTCTCGCCGCGCACCACAACCTCGCCCGGTTCGCTCGTTGGCGCGTCCGCGCCCGATTCAGTGACCGTGCGGACTTCGAAGCCGGGCCACGGCACACCAACCGTGGTGGCGATGTGCTCGAAGTCATCGTCGGGTTTGCTCCCGGTGACGGTTCCCGCCTCGGTGAGTCCGTACCCCGTGAGGATGCGCTCGAACGGCAGCTCTTCGCGTACGCGACGGATGAGCTCGACCGGGATGTCGGCCGCGCCGGTCACCGCAACGCGCAAGCTCGAGATGTCACGACTCTTGTGGTCGGGATGGTCCAGCAGCGAGTGGTAGATCGTCGGCGGTCCGGGGAGAACGGAGACGCGTTCGCGCTCCACGAGCTCGAGCACATCCCCGGCGTCGAACACCGCGACCGGAAGGATGGTGGCGCCCCGCATGAGCGACGCGAGGCAGCCGGCCTTGTAGCCGAAGATGTGGAAGAACGGGTTGGCGATGAGGTAGCGGTCGCCCTCACGGAGATCGGCGAAGTCGCACCAATCGAGGTACGCGCGCAGCGTCTGGCCGTGCGTCATGACGACGCCCTTCGGACTCCCGGTGGTGCCCGATGTGAAGACCAGGTCGCTGGGGTCGTCGGGTCCGATCGAAGCAACGCGTGCGTCGAGGTCGGCCTCCGTCACTGCGCTCCCCCGGCCGAGGAAGTCGGCCCAAGCGATGGCGGCCTCATCGGCTTCACCCGAGAGCAGGATGGTGTGCTCCAGATCGGGCAGTTCGGCGGCTGCGCTCGCGAGGAGCGCCGGGTAGTCGGTGTCGAGGAACCCCCGCACGGTGAACAACACTCGAGCCCGGCTGCGGGCAAGGATGTACGCCGCCTCGGCGCCCTTGAAGCGCGTGTTCACCGGGACGAGCACACCGCCCGCAGTGGTCACACCGAGCGCGGCGACGATCCAAACGAGTGAGTTCGGCGCCCACACCGCGACACGGTCGCCGCGCTCGATGCCGGAGGCCATGAGCGCACGTGCGGCGTCGGAGATCATGCCCGTCAGATCGGTGAAGCCGACCCGCCGATCCCCGTCGACCACCGCTTCGGCGTCACCCAACCGAGCCGCGGCGTCGCGCACCATGGCGGGAATCGACGGCCAGGTGACCTCACTGCGCACGTGCACGGACCCCCCGCGCCGAAATGAGAACGACGTTCACTGAATGCGAGAGCCTACGTCCAAGGAATGGATACGGGCTTATCATGACGCCGAACCCCGCAACCTGGGGTGCCGACAAGCGAGCCGGACCGGGGAACACCGATGCTGCCCGACCACGAGTACCACCCACTCGAAGTGGTCAGCGTCATCGACGAGACCGCCGACACCCGGTCGTTCGTCCTCGGTATCCCACCCGAGTTCACAGAGTCCTTCTTCTATACGGCCGGACAGTTCTGCACGTTCCGGGCGCCCATCGACGGCGAGCCCGTCGTCCGCTCGTATTCGATGTCGAGCTCGCCCGACACCGAGGATCCGTTCACGACGACGGTGAAGCGCGTCCCCGAAGGGCGCATGTCCAACTGGATGAACGACGCCCTGGCACCCGGCGACGTCATCGAGGTGATGCGACCCACCGGGCTCTTCGTACTGCACCCGCGGGAGGCACCGATCGTCGCGTTCGCCGGGGGCAGCGGCATCACGCCGGTGATCTCCATCATCAAGAGCGCACTGATCACCACCGATCGCCCGATCACGCTGGTGTACGCCAACCGCGACGCCGACTCCGTCATCTTCCGCGATGACCTCGCGCGACTGGCCTCGACATCCGACGACCGGCTCGCGGTCCACCATCACCTCGACTCCAACAGCGGCTTCCTCGATGCCGAGCGGTGCGCGGCGTTCGTCGGCGACAGCTCCGATGCCGACTTCTACGTCTGCGGTCCTGGTCCGTACATGGACACCGTCGAGGCCGGCCTC